>CAVXOO010000020.1:0-4372 GCA_963762945.1 uncultured Acidobacteriaceae bacterium
ATGACGGCAAGATCACGTTTAAATCCAAGCCCTGGAGGGTGCAAACGTTCGAGCTGATATGACCGCGCCAGTGCCCTGATTTAAGATTTCGTTGATGCACTCAGCCTGCAAAGCAGGCGGCATAATGTAGCCCACGGCGCAAGCCGTGGGTCGGGAACGCCACCCTTACCCCTCCCGTTCTCCCGCCCAAGCGGGAGAAGGGACGTGGGGGGGGAGAGGTCACGAATCCCATGCGGCTTACGCCATGGGCTACACGATATCGCCCCTGACGGGGCTGCGGACATTCCAATACCACCGTGTACTCCACTGTATGCCTGGCGCTGGTGACACGGATCATGCCATCGACTCAAGTGCTGTGCGGAGGAGCTCTTATCCTGGCCTCGCTATGGCTTTCGGCGACGATGCAGCAGAGAGAGCAAGCGCCGGGTTCGAAATTCTCGCATACGAAAGACGAAGATGGATAGCCCATGCATCCTTGGCAGTTCAAAAGACAGCCTGTGTGGACAACGCGAGACAAAGAGCGAGACCCTGCTTGTCTTTGCCGGAAAATATCCGCTGTTGAAGGAACTGCGCAGCCGCGGATTCTCCATCGTCAACTTTCAGAAGCCGGAGTTTTGCGATCGGCGATCCTTGCCGCTGTGCGATTCGACCGTGCTGGGCGACCTGGACGACGCCGAAACCTTCGCGGACCTGGCCGGTGAATTGGTGCGGACAAGAAGAGTGATCGGCGCCTATTCCCAAAACGAATACGGCTTGCACGCGGCAGCGCTCACCAACGAGATGCTGGGCGCGAATTGCAGGTTCAATTCCACCTACGCGGTCTTGAATGGGCGGGACAAACGGCGCTTCCGGGAGCGCGTCAGTTGCGCCCGATCGGAGAGGGACATATCCTGGCGATTTTGCCAGGATGCGGAAGATCTGAGCCGGTTCCTGACCGAAGTGAGCTGGCCCGAGGGCGTCGTGATTAAGCCTGCAATGGGCGTTGGCAGTATCGGCGTCAGGAGAGTCAACGCGGCTTCCGAGATTGGGCCTGCAAGCGTGCCTATCGGGGGAGTGCTGGCCGAAACCTTCATCTCCGGGACGCAGTATTCGGTGGAGACTTTTAGCTATTGCGGCGTACATCAAGTGATCTGTGTGAATCGAGAGATCAACACGTGCGGGTGTCTGCACGACTGGTTCATCAACATTGGCCACATGCTTCCGGTTTTTCTGGACGGCGACACCGACCGAGCCATACGCCGGCGGGTTTTCGACGCACTCGATGCCATCGGGGTCTTCCACGGACCTGCGCACACCGAGGTGGTGCTGCGGGATGGGAGAGTGTCCATTATCGAAATCAACACCAGGCCGGCGGGTTCGCCAATTCCCGCCATGATCCAGTGGGCAACAGGACTCGATCTCTACAGCCATTCATTGGACTGGTTCCTGGGGAGGAACGTGCGGGTGGAGACGCAATGTCTCCCCGGCAGGGGTGCGGCGGTGCGGCACTTTGAACCTGCACCGGGCCGGCTCGTGGCAATTCGAGGCGTGGAGAAAGCGCGCTCCATGAAGGGCGTGCGCGAGATCGTCCTGAAAGTTCGGCCGGGAGAAACGATCCGTCCGCTGATGAGCGCATTTGACCGGATTGGATATGTGATGGCCGTAGCTGAAACCGCGGAAGACGCGTATGCGATCTGTTGCGAGGCGGTAGACATGATTCAGTTTGAGGTGGAACCGGCGCGCTGAAGCATAGAGCCTCGCCCCTGCGGAATCCTTCTTTTGTTGATCCGGCACAAAATCGGTGCCCGGGCCAATGCGCACCGGGACTACCGCAGAGGCCCACTGCGTTTTCCACATTAGGTATTTCTTATTGCGGCATCGCGCCATGAAGTTCTAACGCGTTGCGCCGATGGAAACGTGTAGACACCCAACGCAGCTGTGCGTCCGCTGGCGAGGCTTTTTGGGAGGTTCGCCGGGGTCATTCCAGCCCCGGAGAGGGAGGCTTCTTGTGAGCGATCGCGCTGAATTAATCGAAGCTACCCTCGATAGCCTGCCTGACGGCGTAGGTCTGGTGGGCAGTGATGGTAGGGTGAGGTTCTGGAATCAGGCTGCGCAGGGCATCACCGGCTACACGGCCGTTGAGTTGGTAGGCCACGATATGCCGGAGGCCCTGGAGCCGCTGCTGCGATATGGAAGTGGCATCGAGAACCGCGAGTCGCCGGACGCACCGCGCGAGAACCACCGTTCAGTGGAGGAGGTTCGGCACAAGTTCGGTCACCCGGTGCCGGTTATTGCCAGCATTTTGGTTCTGGACAACGAGCTTGGAGAGCGCATCGGCTCCGCCGTGATCTTCCACCCGGTGGAGAGCCAGGACGCTCTGCCGCAAAGCGATAGCAGCTTTGCCTCCGATATCAAAGGCGCACGCGCCGAACTGCTGGAGCGCCTGCAAATCGAATACGACGATCACCGGCGGGGTGGAGCGCCGGTGGGCATTCTCCGCGTCCACGTCGATCAGGCGCCGGAGCTGCGCAAGACCCATGGCGTCGCGGCCTGCCAGGCCATGCTCGAAAAAGTCTACTATGCCCTCGCCCACGGACTGCGGCCCGGCGAGGAGATCGGTTATTGGTCGAATGACGGGTTTCTCGTCATTGCTCACGAGCGCAGCGGGGAGATGCTCGCTGGGCACGCTCAAACCCTCACCGGCCTGGCGCGCACCGCGGACTTTCGCTGGTGGGGCGATCGGGTTTCGCTCACCGCGAGCGTGGGTGCGGCACAGGCCAGCACCGAGCCAGGAGAAAGCTTGACACATATGCTGCAACGCGCGCTTGAAGCCATGGAAATCAGCATCCGCGAGGGCGGCAACCGCGCCACAGTCGCTGCCGCCTATAGCGGCTTACCGGAAGAGACGCAAGAGGATTCGCCATGTTTGCCATCATAGGTATCGTCATCGTATTCGGTGCAGTCATCGGCGGCTTTCTCATGGAGAAAGGGCAAATGGCCGTTCTCGTTCAGCCGGCCGAGTTGCTGATCATCGCGGGAGCTGGCATAGGAACCTTGCTGGTCGCCAATCCCATGCGCATCATCAAGGCCATTGTCGCCGCTCTCACCGGCATCCTCAAAGGCTCTACCTACACCAAGGATCGCTACCTGAGCACGCTCAAGATGATGTATCAGTTCCTGAACAAAGTGCGAAAAGAGGGACTGCTGGCCGTGGAGATGGACGTGGAAAAACCGGCGGAAAGCGCCATCTTCAAAAACTACCCGGATTTTCTGCATGACCACCACTCGCTCGATTTCGTCTGCGATACCCTGCGCACGGCCATCACCGGCGGCGTGGAGCCGTTCGACATGGACCAGATGATGGAGCTGGACATGGAGGTCCATCATAACGAGGCCGCGCAGCCCTGCGACTCTCTGACCACGGTGGCCGATTCGCTGCCCGGCCTGGGCATTGTGGCCGCGGTGCTCGGCGTCGTCATCACCATGGGCTCGTTGGGCGGACCGCCGGAAGAGATCGGCAAGCACGTGGCCGCGGCCCTGGTGGGCACCTTCCTCGGCATTCTGCTCTGCTACGGCCTGGTGGGGCCACTGGCCTCCAACATGAAGAAGATCGCCGACGAGCACAACGAGTACCTGCATATGCTGCGTGTCCTGCTGCTGGCGTTTCTCAAGGGCTCCGCGCCCATGATCGCCATCGAACTGGGACGCCGCGCCATTCCCGCTTATGCCCGGCCCGGATTCGACGAGATGGAGAAGTTCTGCAAGAACAAGACCGAGGCGCCGGAAGCAGCAGCGGCCGCACCGGCGGCGGCGTAGAGACAGGGAGTAGCCGGAAGGGAATAAAGGACAGCGACTGTGGCGGCCAAATCGCAACCCATCATCGTGATTAAGAAAAAGGGCGGCCACGGCGGCCACCACGGCGGCGCCTGGAAGGTTGCCTACGCCGACTTCGTCACCGCGATGATGGCGCTGTTTATTGTGCTGTGGCTGACGAGCCAGAGCGATGCTGTCAAAAAAGCCGTGGCCGGCTACTTCAACGACCCCAAAGGCCTTGCAACCCTGCTCGGCACCACTTTGTCTGGCACCGGTAACGGCACAGCGCCCGCCGTGGATCCGAACCAGAAGCAGTTGCAGGATCTCAAGGAAAAACTGGAGAAAGAGATCCAGGCCAACAAAGAACTCCAGAAGCTGGTCAAGCAAATCGAGATGACGATTACGCCGGAGGGGCTGCGCATTGAGCTGATCGAAGACAAGAACGGCACCTTTTATCAGAGCGGCAGTGCGCAACTGAGTTCCGACGGTCAGGAACTGCTCGCACTGCTGGCGCCGGAGCTCAAGAAGCTGCCCAACCAACTGCTCAAGCAATACTGAACTGAACCAGGCACGGGATAAC
>CAVXOO010000021.1:0-19592 GCA_963762945.1 uncultured Acidobacteriaceae bacterium
ATTTGTCGAAGTTCCACGACAGAAACGCGAAGGCAATGAAGATTCCGATCGGATTCAGTTCGGTCAATACGGCGTTCAGCCAATGCGGGTGCGCCTCCGCGGCGGGCAAACTGCTGCGCAGGCGCGGCAAAATCCGCGGCACTGCGCGCATATATTCTTCATAGGGTTCGCCGAGCTTTGCTCCGAGGAACGCCTCTTCGCCCAGGATCAGGCGCAGAAAATGGACCGTCATCAGGACCAGCGTGAAGCGCGCGCCCGAGGGTGTCATCAGAAGGCAAATCGCCAGCGTCATGAACCATCCGCCCAGGTAGAGCGGATTGCGCACGTAGCGGAACGGGCCTGCGGCCATCACCGCGCCTCCCTGCATCTCTCCGTGGTGCACGACGCCGTACCCAAGGTAGGCAGTGCCCCACACGCGCAGCACCATGCCAGTGGCTGCGACCAGCGCGCCGGCCACAATCACTACCGGCGCTGCGACGTGAAAGCTCATCATCCCCAGGCGGCCGAGCTCCATCGCCAGCCACGCCAGCGTGGAGATTCTCCGGCCCCAATCGAAGGGCCCCAGCCACGGCGCCCAGAAACCAACGAAAATGATGACGATTTGAATCCACATCCGCAGGCGAAATTCGAGTGCGCTTGCTTTCATGCCGGCTCCTGCCAGGGTGACCAAATGGAGCCTGCCATCCCCTCTCAAGAGTACGCAATCCGGCTCGGCCGCGTTTGTGCTGCTGTCCGCCATCGCGCGGTGAGTCGAATCGGGAGTAGAATGCTTTCGATTTCAAAACAGACTTCAGTTTCCGGTGCAACGCATGAAGAAACTTCTCCCGGCCTTTGTTCTTTGCGGTTTCGGGCTCGCCACGGGCGCTCTTGCCACGGGCCAAAATCCCCAAGGGCAAACCGCCGCGCCGAACCCTCAAGGGCAAACTGCTTCGCCGAGCCCTCAAGGGCAAACTGCTTCGCCCAACCCTCAAGGGCAAGCTGCCGCGCCTAATCTGGACGAGCAGCTTTTCAGGGCAGTGGAGAACGCCGATACGGCGGCCTTGGCGCAACTGCTCGCCGAGGGCGGGCGCGTGGACGCGCAGAACCAGCATGGGTACACGCTGCTGATGGGCGCAGTGGCCATGGGTCGCACAGAGATGGTGAAGCTGTTGCTCGACAAAGGCGCCGATCCAGCCCTCGCCGACAAAACCGCCCGCACCGCGCTCGACTACGCGGCTATGACCGGGAATCTCGATGCAACGAAGTTGCTGATTGACAAGAATGCGCCCGTGAACGCGAAGGACAGCGACGGATTTACGCCGCTGATGTACAGCATGGTTTCGCACAACCTGGAGCTGGTGAATCTGCTGCTTGAAAAGGGCGCGGACGTGGAGGCTCACGACCCGCACGGCCGCACTTCGTTGATGGCGGCCTCGGGCGGGGGATTTGCCGATATCGTCAAGACGTTACTCGATCACGGCGCGGCCGCGAACGACAAGAGCGACGACGGAACCACGGCGCTCACACTCGCCACCGGCAGCAATCACACGGACGTTGCCGATTTACTACGGGCAAAAGGCGCGCAATAACGCAGCGCGCTACTTGAGCTGCCGGATCTTGGTTCCTTCGGGAATCTTCACCTGGAACTGGCTATCAGAGAGATCGATATTTTCCTTCACGTCGTCCACAGTGAGCACCAGTTGGATTCCCTCCTTCGGGCGCTTGATGGTCACGCGCGAGGGGTACCTGCCAGCGGTGAAATCGGCATAGTTGCTGTAGGTGACCTCGGTTTCGAGGTTGCCTTCGCTGTCGTAGATGTCCTGGTTGTAGGGCATCATGTCGTCGCGGTGGAATGTGATCACGCGAATCGGCAGCTTTTCATTGCCGGCCTTGGGGCGCATCACGCTCAGCTCGTATTCCGGCTCGCTGAAAAGATGCTTCTTGGCCGCGTCTTCGATGGTTTCCGTGTCGTTCACCACCATGAACTCGTCGTTCGCTTCCAGACCGCGAACCACGATGGCGTCGAAGAAGAAGTCGGGACGGAGATTGTAGAAGGGATGGTCGGGATCCTTCTCCTTGACGGTATTGGTGCCTTCAATCGCCAGGCTCCTGAGCGGAATCACCAGCGTAAAGCGGCTGCCATCGCTAACCAAGTCGAACATTTCGGTGCCGATGACGGGTACGCGGCCATAGACGCGCAGCATTTTGGGTTTGCGCATCAGGATATTGGCGCGGCATGACGGAAAATCCTCTTCCGTTTTAACTCCTTCGGCCGTCTTGAACTCCGAAGGTTGAATTTCCACCGTGGCCGTCAGGGAGCGTAGGGCATCCCAGCGCTGATTGAGCTGGTTGACCAGTTCCTGCGGCGTGGCCGATTGCACAAGTGCCGGAGCCTTCGGCGCAGGCAGATGGCGCGTAGTGGGGAAGAGCGAACAGCCCGCAACGAGGAGCGGAAGAGCGAAAGCCGCTGCGCAACGGCAACAAGACGCGATCTTCACCGTTCACCCGCCTTCTTCTGCGCGCGCCGGTACTCGGCTACGTTGCGGTCATGTTCGTCGAGCGTCTCGGCAAAGAGCGAGTGCCCCTGGGCATTGGTTCCCGCGGCCACAAAATAAAAATAGTTGGTCTTGGGCGGATCCATGGCCGCGCGCAGCGAGGGAATGCCGGGATTGGCAACCGGTCCCGGCGGCAGGCCCGCGTGGAGATAGGTGTTATAGGGCGTGTCGCGCGCCAAATCACTGGCATAAATTGTGCCGCGCCACTTGCCCGCAAGCTCCAGTCCGTAGATCACCGCAGGATCGGTGCTCAAGGGCATCTTTCTGGCCAGCCGGTTTTGAAACACGCTCGCCACCAGCGGGCGGTCCGCATCCACGGCGGTTTCGCGTTCCACCAGCGATGCCAAGGTAACCACCCGATGCACGTTCTCCTTCAATCCCAGTTGTTCGGCCACCACGCGGAAGCGCCGCACCATGATGGTCACCATCTGCACCGCATTCGCTTTGAGCGGAAACCGGTACGTGTCCGGAAAGAGGTAGCCTTCCAGGCTCTTGGCTCCCGGATCGAGATCGGCAATCAAACCCACCTGGCTTGCCGCAGCGGCCAAAAACTCCTGGCGCGTGCCCAGGCCGGCCTGCTCCACGCGCGCGGCAATCTCGAAGATGCTGGCGCCCTCCCGCACGGTCACCGATTTGGTCGCCACATCGCCGCGCGCAATCCGCGCATACACTTCCGTCACCGGCGCGGGATGGTCGAACTCGTACAATCCCGCCCTCAGTTTTCCACGCCACAGCCAGCGCATCAGGTCGAATGTGTAGCGGCTGCGCACCACGCCGGCGGCTTCGAGCTTACGGCCGATGGCCACTGCGGACGAGCCCGGCGTCACCTCCACGAGAGTCGCCGTTTCCGGCCCGTACGGCAGGAAGACCAGCCACGCCGCCGCTCCCGCGGCAACTACTGCGAACAGAAACAGCACCAGCACGAAGCGGCCAGCGCCGGAACCTTTCCTTCGTCCGCTTTTCGCTCTGCGCCGTGCCATTCTGCTGCTCAAGACCCTTCCCATTGAAGAGTTACGTGGAGAATCCCCCTGGGGTTCTCTATCTTTCGATTGTAGCGGGCGAAAATCGGCTGCTGAACCTTTATCCCGCGGAGGGGGCACGCCACAAAGACGTAAGCTGAATGTGAGGAGCATCGTGGAATTGGGTACGCGACCCCGCTATCTCGGCCTCGATATCGGCAATCGCCGCATCGGCGTGGCCGTGTCGGATGAGCTGGGCCTGACGGCGCAGCCAGTGCTCACGCTTGAGCGGCGGAGCAGCCGCCGTGAGGATCTGCGCTCGCTGGCGCGGCTCTGCCGGCGCTTTGGCGTGGTGGGCATCGTGGTGGGCAACCCATTGCATCTTTCTGGCGAAAAAAGTCCGCAAGCTGCAAAAAATCAGACATTTGCGGAGGAACTGGGCGCGCTGGCCGGCCTGCCCATCCATCTGTGGGACGAGCGCCTGACCAGCCACGAGGCCCACCAGATCCTCTATGAGGCTGGCCACGCGCGGCAGGAGCACAGCAAAGTCGTGGACCAGGTGGCGGCGACGCTGATTCTGCAAAGTTTTTTGGACGAACAGGAGCAGGGGCGCAGGAAAACAGACACTACCGGGGTGAGTTGAAAGCAGTGGGGGATGCCCCCGGATAGCTTGCCCAACTCCTCGTCTTTAGATTAGTATTCACTTAATATCTCAAACGGCATCCCCCCGGTGTTCTCCGAACAGCGCCCCTGTCCTCCATGAGGGCCCTAAGAACGAAAGGAAAGTCCTGTGCGCTCAGCAAGATTTGGTCTTATCCTGGGTGTGGCCTTCGCGGCTACTTCCCTGATTCACGCAACCACGTTCAACACTGTCGGCGATCAGAGCACAACAATTGGTGCGTTCGGTTCGGACGAAACAAATACCTACGGCGAAACCTTCATCGCGCCCGGTGGAGATCTCACCAGCTTCACCTTATACTTCGATGGTTCTGGAACCACCGACGTGACCGCGGAGGTGTATGCCTGGTCTGGCATCCTTTACGGAGGCAACGGCCCGCAGGGAACCACGGGCTCGGCGCTGTTCAGCGCCCCCGTCACCATCACCGGCGACTCTCTCACCGTCAACACGGGCCTCGTTCCTCTTGCCGCGGGCGACAGCTACATCCTCCTGCTCACTAACCCAAGTAATGACAACTACTCGAATTGGGAAATCGACCAGAGGGCTCACCCCTCCGGATCGGGCGGCGGCGGCTTCGGCTTTAATAACGGGCCCGCAGCTGGAACGTACGACGATTTCGAAGACTTCGGAACTTTGGAGTACAAGGCAAGCTTTACCCCCGAGCCCTCCTCCCTTATCCTCCTCTGCACCGGCGTCCTTTGCCTGGCAGGCTTCGTGCGGCGCCGGGCTCTTTAACTAGCCGAATAGCACCATTCCACAAGAGGGCAATGGCACAAGCCATTGCCCTCTTCCCATATCGCACCAGGAAAACCGCTAAAAATGCTGGCGGCGATCCGAAAAGGCGCTGCACGGAGCTCTCGGCTCCTGCCCTATAATGAAGTTTCAGGAACGTTCACTTTTTGCGGCAGCTCCCTTACCGCCAGCGGATCACGGATGCCCGAGCACATCAAGAAAAAACTAGAGGACGAGATCAAGCAGCTCGAGTACGAGCTGACCTCCGAACTCCCGGCCGAGATCAAGAAGGCGCGGGCGCTCGGCGATCTCTCTGAGAACGCCGAGTATCACATGGCCAAGCAGCGGCAGGAGTTCGTCAATGCCCGGCTGGGCCAGCTCAAGAAGCGCATGGCCGAGCTTTCGCTGGTGAATTTCGCGAACATTCCCAGGGACAAAGCCGGGTTCGGGTCCACAGTGGTGGTCTACGACTCCACCAAGGAAGAAGAGATTGAATATCGCCTCGTGACCAGCGAGGAATCGGACGTCACCAAGGGGCTGATCTCGACCACCTCGCCCATTGGCCGCGGGATTGTGGGCAAGAGGGTGGGCGACACGGCCACCATTGTGACGCCCAACGGCAAGCGCCAGCTGGAAATCCTGAAGCTGACGACGATCCACGACGAAGCCGCTGCCGCGGAAGAGGGCGGCGCCGCTGCCGCCACGTCACAGTAGAAAAGCGCCGTTGCCGGCTGCTAGCCGCCGGCTTCAGGCGCTTTTTTTTGAGAAAGCAACAATGTTGGTTCCGGCGCGAAAAAGCTGGGAGCTAGAAGCTAGGAGCTAGAGGCTCAAGGATGACCTGGACAAGTGCTTTTGGCCGTGCCTGCGGCTGGCTGCTCGACCGTATCGTGCATGGATTGGCGCTCACTCGCATCTCCCCGAATGTGCTTACCTTCATCGGCCTGATGATCAACATCGCCGCGGCCTTCCTGTTCGGCCACGCCAACGCCAACAACGGCGACTGGATGTTTTTCTACGCGGGCCTGGTGATCTTCGGCGCCGGCATCTTCGACATGGTGGACGGCCGCGTGGCCCGGCGCACCAATATGGTGACGGTCTTCGGCTCCTTCTTCGATTCCGTGATCGACCGCTATTCCGACGTGGTGCTGTTCTTCGGTTTGCTGGTTTACTACGGCCGCATCAACCGCTTTCGCTACGTGGTGCTGGTGGCCTTTGTCATGGTCACTTCGCTCATGGTCAGCTATACGCGCGCCCGTGCCGAGGCGCTGATCGGCCAGTGCAAGGTGGGCTTCATGGAGCGGCCGGAGCGCATCGTGCTCATCCTGCTGGGCGCGCTCTTTAATCACTGGGGCGTGATGGCTCCGGCATTGTGGGTGCTGGCCGTACTTTCGACCATCACGGTCGCGCACCGCATCGTGTATACCTACCAGAACACCAAGCATCTGGCGCCGCTTAGCTGAGGAGAGCAGCTTCTAGCTTCTAGCTCCTAGCTTTTAGCCGGGTTGCAGTTGAACCGAGGGTTTTGCGCCCGCGATCCAGCGGCGCGTCGCCGGTTCGCGACACCATTTGCGCTATTGGCTTGGCGCGATTGCCTGAAATTGAGTCTCTGACGGCGGTTGCCCTTTCTGCCGCCCACAGCCTCCGGTTTGCGCAAAGTGCAGATGAAAAGCTGGAAGCCAAGAGCCCAAAACTGCATCAAACCTCTCATGAGCATCGAAAAGGCGACATTCGGAGCGGGGTGTTTTTGGGGCGTGGAGGCTGCGTTCGCGGCTATTCCCGGCGTAACGGCGACGGCGGTGGGCTATGAGGGCGGAAAGCTCGACGGGCCCACCTACAAGGAAGTCTGCACCGACCAGACGGGCCATGCCGAAGTGGTCGAGCTCGACTTCGACCCGGAAAAAGTGAGCTACGGGCAACTGCTCGATGCGTTTTTCGGCCTTCACGATCCCACCACGCCGAACCGGCAGGGGCCGGACTGGGGCACGCAGTACCGCTCGGTCATCTTTTTTCACTCGCCGGAGCAGGAGGCTGAGGCGCGCGCCAAAATCGAGCAGCTTACGGCCGAGGGCCGCTTCAAGCCCAGGCGCATTGTCACGCAGGTGGTTCCCGCCGAGACCTTCTGGCGTGCAGAGGATTACCACCAGCGCTATCTTGAGAAGCGCGGGCTGGCAAGTTGCCACATCTAAGAGCAGTGCGAGTGTGGAGTGTGAGTGTGAGTGTGAGTGCGAGTGTGGCCGTGGTTCTATCTGTCCGGCGCACTCACACTCCACACTCACACTTGATCAGCTATTCGCTGTCTGCTGTTTGCTGTTCACTGTCCGCTGACGACGTTCCGGGCTCGTCAATCCACATGCAGGCGATCCACCACAACAGTACGACAAGGAAAAGAATGCTGTTGGTGGTGCCCAAAGAGTTCCTCAAGGCAATGGCGCGGTTATAATCGGCCTGGCTATGAATGGCGTTGCCAATATGCTCGACGACGCCGCGTATGGTGAGCTGGGCAATCGCCGCCATAGAGAGCCCGATGGCAAGCTGCTGGGTGTGGCTGTGCCAGCCGGCCTTGAAGTTCCGTCCGAAGAGCACCACGAGCAGGCCGACCAGGATGATGAGTACACTGGCGAACAGGTCGGCCTTCTCCGCGAAGAGCTGCATTACGCGCAGGGCCGAAATCAACGAAGCGGTAAAGAGGGTTTTGAATGAGGGCCACGCGCCCCACAGGGCCAGGACCGCTCCTCCTATTGCCAGCAGAACTACAGTTGCCACAATCCACATTTTGCGTCCCGCGCCGGCAAAGGCGCGCCGCGCGATCTCGACCGCCACAAGCAGGGAAACGATTGCGGCTATATCGGCCATGGGGAGGAAGATCTCAGCTGAGGTCAACTGCGGCAAGCGGGGGAACAGCAGCTTGCCGAGGAGCATGCGCAGGGCGATGAGAACCGTCGAGGCCGTAAACCAGGGAAAGAGGCGCGCGCGATCGCGCCCCAGCAGCACCACCAGCAATACCAGCACCGCGGCAAAGGTGAGCGTCCAGAGAATGTCGCCCGTTGTGAAATTGAAGTGCATTGAATCCTTGTCCGGGTCGTGCAATTTCAGAGCGATGACCCTGTTCTTAGTTTAAACGGGCGGATTCAATAGGCTGGGAGGTTTCGCCCGGCCTGACATAATGCCAACATGCTGGTTCTCGCCTCCGCCTCGCCACGCCGCCGCGATCTGCTGGTGCAAGCCGGCTACTGTTTTGAGGTGCACCCCGCGCACATTCCTGAAGACCCGCTGCCCGGCGAAGACCCGATTGCTTACGTTACGCGGCTGGCACGGGAAAAGGCCGAGGCGGTGTATCGCGAGCTCAGCGGCATTTCTCATAGATCTCTCGATAGCGGAGACGGCGAGGAAAACGATCCGTCATCGGGCGTCTCCGGTCCCGCAGGAGCCGGGGGAGCCCCGCTACAGCCGGTCAGGAGACGGGCGCTACAAGTACTGGGCGCCGACACCACCGTCACGCTCGACAACGCGATTCTGGGTAAGCCGGAAGACGCGGCCGATGCCGCGCGCATGTTGCGCCTGCTTTCGGGCCGCACGCATCGCGTCATCACCGGTGTAGCCCTGGTGACTCAAAAGGGTGCGGAGGTGGCCGCGGAAGTCACGGCGGTTCGTTTTTTGACGCTTTCAGACGAAGAGATTGCCGAGTACGTAGCCACCGGCGAGCCCATGGACAAGGCCGGCGCCTATGCCATCCAGGGCCGCGCCGCGCGCTGGATTCCCCGCATCGAGGGCTGCTACTTCAGCGTGATGGGCCTGCCGCTGGCCTTGGTCTCGTCGCTGCTCGAATCCTCTGCCGATTGAGCCGGCCCTGCGCTGCGCCTTCCGCCACATCGAAGGGCCTTCCTCTTCGGTGGACCCGTTTTCGCGATAGAATGGTCGCACTTTAATTTAGAGGCCGCTTTCTCATGCGAAATTTCCATCTTCGTTGCAGTATTGCAATGCTTGCCATCGTGTTGCCTGCGGTTCTGGTTCGCGCGCAGTTCCAGCCGCCCACGGACGAAGAACTAAAGATGACCTCCGATCCCAAGGCTCCGGGAGCCGATGCCGTGTATCTCGATCTCGAGGAGACGGATAACAATCCATTGGCAATCGAGAGTCATTATGCGCGAATCAAGGTGCTCACCGAAAAGGGCAAGGAGATGGCCACGGTCGAGCTTCCCTACCTGAATCGTTACGCAAAGGTGACCGGCATCAAGGGCCGGACCATTCATGCGGATGGAACGGTCGTTCCGCTCAATGTGAAGCCGGAAGATCTGACGATCGCCAAGGCCGGCGATGAGCAATTCAACAGGAAAGTGTTCACCCTCCCCAGCGTCGAGGTGGGCAGCATCCTCGAGTACCGCTACGACATCAGCAACTGCGACCAGAAGACCGGCGGTTGCTACCTGGAGCCGCCGACGTGGGAGGTCCAGAAACGCATTTTGTGCACAAGGCGCATTATGTGTTCATGCCGCCTCCGGCGCTCACGCCGAGTCACGCAACCGCCTCGTTTACCGACCTATCCACCTATGCCGACAACCGCGGACGCGTCGTTCAGAGCGTTGCTTACATACAGCGATTACCGCCAGGCGCCGCGGTTAAGACTGGCATGACCAACTACACCTTGGAACTTACCGATCTTCCGCCTGTCCCGACCGAGGAGTGGATGCCTCCCCTCGAGAGTCTGCTTTACAAGGTGAGTTTCTACTATACCTTCGCACGCAACGGGAGCGAGTATTGGCAGGGCGACGGCAAGTTCTGGTCGCAGGACGTAGACAAATTCGCCGAGCCGTCGAGGGCAATTAAGGATGCCGTGAATGGATTGATCGCTCCCGGCGACAGCGATCTGGACAAGGCGAAGAAGCTCTATGCCGCGGTCGAGGCCCTCGACAACACCGATTACTCGCGGCAGAAGAGCCACTCGGAGATGAAGGAGCTTGGAATCAAGGTAGCCAAGCACGCCGAAGACGTTTGGGAGCAGAAGAGCGGCGATAGCGAGGACATGGCCATGCTCTACCTGGCCATGCTGCGCGCCGCGGGACTGAACGCCATCGCGGTGAAGGTGGTGGATCGCGATAAGGGAATCTTCGATGCTTCTTATTTGAGTCTCGATCAACTGGACACGACCCTGGTGGCGTTAACCACGGGCGGGAACCAGATGGTTCTCGACCCCGGCGAAAAGGCATGTCCCTTCGGGACGCTGAATTGGCGACACGCCGGCGCTACGGGCATCGGCCAGAGCGACAAGGGAATCATGTTCTCGACCACGCCGGAGCAAAGCTACAAAGACAACACCGTGAATCGCGTGGCCGACCTGACGCTCGACGCGCACGGGGGAGTTACCGGTTACATCCAGATCATCATGACCGGGCAGGCGGGTCTGCGTTGGCGCCAGGCCGCGCTAAGGAACGACGATACCGAGCTGAAGAAACAGTTCGACCACGATGAACTGGAGAGCCTTGTGCCGGAGGGCGTTGAAGCGCACGTCGATCATTTTCTCGGGCTCGACAAACCCGGCCAGAATCTGATGGCGATTGTGAAAGTGACCGGGACAATGGGCACGGCAACGGCAAAACGCCTCCTGCTCCCGGGCCTGTTCTTTGAGACGCGCGCCGGGGAGACTCCCTTCGTTGGCGAAGAAAAGCGGCTGGAGCCGGTGGACATGCACTATGCCGAACTGGTCTTCGACGACGTGACCTATCATCTGCCGGCCGGAATGACGGTGGAGGGCGCGCCTCAGGATGCGTCCGTGCCCTGGCCGGGCCATGCGGTGTTCATCCTCACGAGCAAGCCGGATGCAAGGCAAATTGAGATTGTCAGTAAGCTCGCAAGAGGGTTCAGCCAGGCCAAGCCGGAGGAGTATCAGGATTTGCGCGGCTTTTTTCAGAAGGTGGCGGCGGCCGAACAGGCGCAACTGGTGCTGAAGATCGCTCCGGAAACGCCGGCGGCTCCTGCAGTCCCGGCAGCCCCGGCAGTATCGACCGCAGCGCCAGCGGGAAAGGGCAACTGATGCGAGCGTTCTTGTACCGCCTAAGCCTTCTTTCCTTGATCGTGGCTGGCTATGCTGCCGTGCCTGCGCATGCCGGTATGTTTGGCAAAGACGCGCCTGTGCCGCAGTGGGGGCTGGACGCCGCCAAGACGCCTCTCCCGGCCAACATTGGCGATGCCCCTGCCGTGATTCTCTTCGATGAGTACGTAGAAACCATCGACATGCAGGGCCGCGCCGTGGAGCGGGAGCGCCAGGCCATCCGCATTCTCAAGCCGCAGGGTCGTCACAATGTATGCGCGGTCTCGTACGACGTGGACGAAAAAATCAACTACTTCCGCGAGTGGACGCTCGCCGCCGACGGCAGGAGCTTCCAGGCCAAGGATACGGATTTTGTTGACGTAGGCGATACCAGCAATTCCAGGATGCTCTCAACAAGAAAGGTTCGTGTTGTAAGTCCACCCGCTGCCGACATCGGCGCCACCATCGTCTGCGAATCGGAAGAGCTGATGGCGCCCTGGGACCAGGAGAAGATATGGGGCATTCAGAATGGCATTCCGGTTGTGCTTGAAGCTCTCGAGATAGACCTCCCTCCTGGCCATACCTATGCGGTGTCGTGGCATCGTTGCGATCCCGTGAAGCCCGTTGAGGTCTCGCCCAACAGCTGGCGGTGGGAGATCAAGAATATGCCGGAGCTCGACCTGCGTGAAGTGAGGGCAAGTCTGGAATGGGAAGCGCTGGCGGCACGCATGTCGGTAACCTGGGGCGAGGCCGCCGTAGCCGGCAAGGACAATCAATGGCGTGCGCTGGGACAATGGACGACCACTCTTGAAGCCGGTCGCCCCGATCCCACGCCGGAAATTACTGCAAAAGCTCAGGGGCTCGTCGCCGGCGCGCCGGATTTCTACGCCAAGCTGAAGAACATTACCGAATACATCCAGAAAAACATTGAATACTTCATCGTCATGCGGGGAATCGGCGGCATGCAGGCGCACTACGCAGGCGATATCTACCGCAATCGCTACGGCGACTGCAAGGACAAGACCACTCTGCTCATCTCTATGCTGCAGGCAGTGGGGATTCATGCGTTTTATGTACCGGTCGACGATCATCGCGGGGTAGTCGATCCTGACGCGCCGTCACTTGCCGGCAATCATATGATCACGGCCATCGAGGTTCCCGCGGACGTGAACGATAAGCGCCTCATGGCCGTGGTGAAGGCCAACGATGGTAAGCGCTACCTGATCTTCGACCCGACCAATGAGCGCACACCCGTCGGCAATTTGCCCGATTATGAGCAGGGCGGCTACGGAATCCTCTCTGCCGGCGCCGCCAGCCAGCTGATTGCCCTGCCAGTGTTGCCGCCCAGCGCCAATGGCAAGGACCGCACCGGCAACTTCACGCTTACTGCCGACGGCGCTCTGAGCGGAACGGTTGACACGACGAGCATTGGACCGCTGGGAGCCGATCTGCGCCTCGGATTGAAAGAGAACTCAGAAAAGGAACAGCGCGACGCGATCGAGAAGTCCGTTGCCCACGATTTGCCCGGCGTAATCCTCGAAAGTTTCAAATACGTGGAACCGTCCGATCTCGACAAGCCGCTGGAGCTTCAATACAAGGTCACGGTGCAGCAGTATGCGCACGCCGCCGGCCCGCTGTTGCTGGTGCGGCCGCGTGTGGTTGGCGACGATGCCCTGCCCTTCGACGACAAGCCGCGCAAGGTGCCCATCGATCTTGTGGCCACTGGCCGCTGGCACGATAGCTACGACATTGCGCTGCCGGCTGGCTACGTGATTGATGAGACGCCCGATCCCGTGGACATCGACATGGATTTCGCCAGCTACCATGCCTCGGTGACGGCCAAGGGAAACCTGCTGCACTACGAACGCGAGTTCACCGTGCGCGAGGTGGAGCTTGCCGCCGACCGCGCCCCCGATTTTCGCAAGTTTGAATCGGCCATCCTCTCCAACGAAAAAGGCACGGCCGTGCTGAGGAAACAGTAGCGGGTGAGAGACAGCGGAGTTAGCGGAGTTGGCGGGGTTAGCGGGGTTAGGTCGGCCCCGGCGGGAGACCAGGCGGAAACAAGAGCTGCAAAGGTTCCCGTGTGCGGACGTGGACGTCCGCACTACAGCCGGTCAGGAGACCGGCGCTACAGGTTCTTGCGCGGCATGACATCCGTTCATCGCCGCTATCGTCTGGCGTGGGGAGTCAGATTTGTACCAAGTTTTCCTATACCTTGTTTGGTTCGCGTCGTTTTTTGACTGCCTCAAGCGCCAGAACTCAACCTATACTGCGAGAAGTGCGAGGGATTTCCCCTGGGATCGGGGCGGTTTCCTCGCCAGTTTTCTATGGCAGCTCAAGCAAATCGGAAGCGCGCTTACGAACCACCGCCCATCCCCGACCGGCTCTACTTCAAAATTGGCGATGTGGCGGAGTTGTGCGGCGTGGAGACTTACGTGCTGCGCTTCTGGGAGTCGCAGTTTCCCCAGTTGAAGCCCAATAAAAGCGGGACCGGACAGCGGCTCTATCGCCGCCGCGACGTGGAATCGGCGCTCGAGATCAAGCGCCTGGTTCACGGCGAAGGCTACACTCTTGCGGGTGCGCGCACGGTGCTTGAGCAGGAACAGCGCCGCCCCGGCAAGCGCAAGCAATCCGCTGCCGCTTTGCCGCTCCTTGCAAGCCGCGACCAGCATCTGGATGGAGTGGCTGCTGCCATCGGCCACGTTCGCGCCGAGCTGCGCGAGATGGTTCAACTGCTGACTTCACCGGCGCAGGAGCCGGCGCGACGCCGCAGCCGCTTGACGCCTATTTCGGCTGTCTCAGGAAGTCTGTTTACGTCCTAGATCCCGCGCCAGAAGCCGCTCCGAATCCACGAGTCTCGTCGCGCATGCAAATCCTTCAATACCCTACCGCTTAGCGGGATGCTGCCCTTCTTATCATCAGCCCACACCAACTTTCCTCTTTGCCCGAACCCACATCTCTGTCATACTTGATTGTGCGCCCCTCCTACGGCCAAACCCCACAATCCAACAAAGAGGTTACATCGATGTCGGCAAAGTATGTCTTTGTGACGGGCGGAGTTGTGTCCAGTCTCGGCAAGGGTCTCGCAGCGGCTTCGATCGGCTGCCTGCTTGAGAGCCGCGGCCTGCGCGTGAACCTGATGAAGTTCGACCCCTACCTCAACGTCGATCCCGGCACCATGTCGCCCTTTCAGCACGGCGAGGTGTTTGTGACCGACGACGGGGCGGAGACCGATCTCGACCTGGGCCACTACGAGCGGTTTACCCACGCGCCGCTCTCGCGCGACAACAACTACACTACCGGCCGCATCTACGAGCAAATCATCATGAAAGAGCGGCGGGGCGACTACCTGGGCAAGACCGTGCAGGTGATTCCCCACGTGACGAACGAGATCAAGAACGCCATGCGCAAGGTGGCTGCGAACGGCGCCGACGTGACCATTGTCGAAATCGGCGGTACGGTGGGCGACATCGAATCGCTGCCGTTTCTTGAAGCCATCCGCCAGATGCGCCAGGAGCTGGGCCGCGAAAGCACGGTCTTTGTGCACGTGACGCTGGTGCCCTGGATCGCCGCCGCGCAGGAGCTGAAGACCAAGCCCACGCAGCATTCCGTCAAAGAACTGCTCTCGATCGGCATCCAGGCCGACATCCTTCTCTGCCGCTCCGAGCGCACTTTGAGCCGCGAGATCAAGCAGAAGATCGCCGCCTTTTGCAACGTGGAAGAGAAGGCCGTGATCGGCGCGAGAACCGTGCCTTCGATCTACGAGGTGCCGCTCAACTTTGCGCAGGAGGGTGTGGACGAGCTCATCCTGAAGTACCTACACAAGGAAGCGCCGGAAGCCGACCTCGCACGCTGGCGCGATCTGGTTGACCGTTGCTACAACCCCAAGGACGAAGTCTCGATCGGCATCGTGGGCAAGTATGTGGAGTACGAAGACAGTTACAAGTCGCTCAAAGAGGCGCTGACGCACGGCGCGGTGGCGCAGAATTTGAAACTGAAAGTGACCTGGATCGAGGCCGAGGGGCTGGAATCGGCTGGCCCGGAAAACCGCCGCTACGAGGCGCAGCTCGAGGGCTTCGACGGCATCCTCGTCCCCGGCGGATTCGGCAAGCGCGGCATCGAGGGGATGTTGAACGCGATCCGCTACGCGCGCGAAAAGGGCGTGCCCTACTTTGGGATTTGTCTGGGCATGCAAACCGCGTGCATCGAATTTGCGCGCAACGTCTGCGGGCTGAAAAATGCGAATTCAAGTGAATTCGACCAGGCCGCCGAGCACCGCATCATCTACAAGCTGCGCGAACTGCTGGGCGTGGAAGAGATGGGCGGGACGATGCGGTTGGGCGCATGGGCGTGCAATCTGCAGGAAGATTCGCTGGCCGGCCGCGCCTATGGCGGCCAAAAAGAGATCAGCGAACGCCATCGCCATCGCTACGAATTCAATCGTGAATACGAAGCGCTGCTGACCGGCGCGGGTCTGCGCATCTCGGGGGCGACGCCGGATCAGACGTATGTTGAGATCGTCGAGCTTCCCGGCCATCCGTATTTTCTGGGCTGCCAGTTCCACCCCGAGTTCAAGTCGAAACCGCTCGAGCCGCATCCGCTGTTTTATGCGTTCATTGAGGCGAGCTACAAAAACCGGGTGAAGCGGGTCGGGGCTAAGGTTCAGGACGCCGATGCTGTTTTATCTGCAGATTCAATCGCAACGTCTTTATAATGAGTTGGATGTCCAGTTATCTCATCATGTGGTACAAAATGGGACCTGTGGAAAACAATTATCTGGGGCTATCAAATTCGACGTTTTTTTGACACTTTTTGACCGTTTTCCGAGGTCGATTTATTGAAAATAAATAGGTTAAACCTCAAAATATACCCCCTGGGGGTATGGAAATCTTTTTTCTTTATTTAATTTCCCTGCGAGGTCGGGTTTGCGGCGCGAATTTGCGGGTTCGGACGGAGTTCGCATGGAATGATTGTGCGGCAAAGCGGGGTAATTTTCGGCAATGCGGGAGAGGGATTTTTGAGGGGTGGTTTCCGGGGCTGCGGTGAGGTTATCTTTCGAAGTTTTCAATGCCATTGTCATTTTGCTGCGACGGAGCCGGTTTGCTCGGTGGCGCTTAGGATAGAGCCTTCACGGCCGGCCGTCAGCGCCTCGTCCAGCAATCGCCGTAGATGGCTAAGGTAATACAAATCAAACGCTCGTTCGCCGGTGTCCGGCAGGCGGCTCGCGTGCTCGAACTCCCGTTTCCATGCATCTTCGGCTTCGATGAGTCGATTTTCGACTATGCAGAATGCTATGACATCAAAGTCAGATTTGCGCTTAGGATCGAAAAACCTGGCGTGTAATCTCCGTTCCCACCATTTCTCGGCCATCGTCCGATTTTGAGCAATGCAGACGGCACGCAAAATAAGCGACTCGCAATTCTCTTTCCAGACCGATTTCATCTTTTCAAAAGCCGCCTCAGCCCCGCGCAACGCCGCCCCCGCCTCGTCCATTTTTTCCCGGTCGAAATAGTAATCGCAAGCAACAAGATGCAGGAATGCCGCGATGCGAGGTTCCAAAGCGTCGTTCGCTGCCGTCGTTTCAATCAACGAGATATCGAAGTCCCGCGGCCGAATGGCGGTGATTCGGGTCGCGACCGTCATCGCCGCAATGCGGCGAAAGTCCGCCATGACGTTTCCAGATAGGATCTGGTAAATATGGGCGCCGTCGGAGTAGGAGGATGCTTCCCGCACAGGAATGAGATTCGCGAGAAAGAAAACCAGACAGATCGCCGCTATATAGCTCAACAATTTCCATGCCGACTCATAGGAGGATCCTTTTGCCGAGGATAGGGCGAGCAGCGCAAGCCCACTGGCGGCAAGGTTAGCCAAAGGCCCTCCGGCTCCGGTCCATATTGCGTGAGATTTCTTGTAGTCTTTTGGGCTCGGCGGAATAATTCTCACCCCGCCCTGGAAGAGGCATTTCCACGAGGCAGGAGAGATCAGCCGCCATCGTCCGTCTTTGATCTCCATGTGGAATGGCCCTACACGGACGGCGAGCAACTTCATGCCGACGGATAATCCCGCGACAATGTGCCCCAGTTCATGCGCCGCGATTGCGATATAGAGAGCGCCAAAGAGGATGAGTTGACCGCGAAGGAAGCCGGATGTTTGCGGCAGCCCATGCTGCATTCCCCATGTATAGATGTGTGAGTCAAGAAAATGGAGAGCGACGATCACGACTGCAAAGGCGAGCAGATAGGAGACAGAAGTTGTTCCATCTCCCTTGACCTTAGCCGGGCGGTCTTCTGCCGAGAAGATTTCGCTGACGGAAGTGGGAGACTTGAACGCCAGTACAATCAGCAGCCCGATCGCTAGATGAATCAAGCAAAATATGGGAAAGTCCAATAATGAGGAATGAGGATACCCGTTGTAGTCGACGCTGCCGGAATGTAAAACCTCGTAGTACGCAATGAAACATTCGCCTGCGATGAGAAACGAAGAAACCACAAGAAATGTAATTCCACACGCGAGAGCCCATGACCGTGTATTTTGCTTGCGCCGATGGTACTGCAGAACCGTGCCCGCACTGGTAATGCAGATGGCAACCGGAGAGGTGAGGATGAGAATTACCAATAGCTGTATTAGGTAGAAGAAGAGCTTATGTGAAGGCTCAGCGATTGCGTCTGGATCGAAATCCCCCGCCGGGTGGGAGATCATCTGATAAGTAATCAACGGCGTCGAAAACGCAGCAATACCATAAACGAGAGTCACAAACCACAAGAGGCCGAGAATGATTTTCCGCAGGCGAATCACGGTTTGCTCCTTTCGCAAATCGATACCGCGAAAATAATCAAGGTTTCTCGATTTCAGAACAATGTAACAGAATTAAAGGGACCGCGTGGCGGATTCGTTTCTCGGCGCAGCCGTGGAATAGTCGCTGCGCATGGCGCCTTACGCCAGAAGCACCGCCCCTTTCACCTTTGCCGCGAGGGCGCGGTCGAAGGTGAGTCCCATTCTTCAACGATTTCGATTCATGCGATTGCTCTGGCGGAGAGCACGATTGGGTTGGGCGCGTAGGTGAGAATCTGGTACAACTTTGGATAACGGAGTGCCCCTGCGTTTTCAGGAGATATAAATGGCTTTGTCTGAAGGCCTGTTGCGACGCTGGAGTCCGTGGTGGTTGAGCGCCATCGCAGGAGCTTTGTTCGGTTGCTTCTTCCGGCTAGTCCTCCAATTCAGGTGGGCTGACAGGGGAGCGTTCCCCCTGGTCATGACGATTGGGTTCCTCGCACTGGTTCCGCTGTGCATGGGATATATTGCCGTTAACAACTATCTACGGAAGGCATCGATCGAAAGCGTCCGGTGGTTCGAGTGGTTTTTCCTGCCCTGGGTATCAGTGCTCATAACAATGGCAGTTGCGTTGATTGTGAAGTGGGAAGGATTTATCTGCCTGATTTTTGCCGCGCCCATCATGCTGGTGTTCTCAGCAATTGGCGGGTTAGTGGCTAGAGTGACATGGGGAAGATTGAACAAACGGTCCCCCGGAACTCTCAGCGCCGTTGCATTGCCCCTTTTGGCAATCCTCGTCGAGGCGCACGTCCCTTCTGCTTTCCAGGTTCGATCCGTCGAGACAGACGTTTTGATTAACGCGCCCGCATCGGTTGTGTGGGACAACATTAAGAGCGTTCGCGAGATTCAAGCTTCCGAATTGCCCCGCTCGTGGGTTACGCGCATTGGTTTTCCGAAGCCTGTCGCTGCTACGCTGTCGCACGAAGGCGTGGATGGTGTGCGCAAGGCAAGTTTTACTGGCGGGTTGGTTTTCACAGAGACGGTCAATCGCTGGGAGCCTGGGACCGACTTGCGGTTTTCCATTCACGCCAACACTGATGCCCTTCCGAAATCGACTCTCGACGAACATGTCACTGTTGGCGGCGCGTTTTTCGACGTGCTCGACGGCGAGTATCGGCTTGAACAGCGTTCCAATGGAGTCCTCCTTCGCCTCACGAGTCATGAACGGCTTTCGACGCATTTCAACCCTTATGCTGGTGTGTGGACCGACGCTGTGATGCGCGCCATCCAAGATCAGATCCTGCAGGTCATTCGGACGCGATGTGAAAGTGCCGCCGGCGAAGTTGCTGCGAAGAGCCTTGGCGGCTCCGGCGAAGATTAGTTGACCGCACGACTGAGAGTGGTGGTGACGAGCATCTACATCTACCACTGCTTCACGTTTCTTTTCTGACCAACTATCATGCGATAAAGAATGCCATGAACAATGATGAGGAGAAAGTAATACATTGTACTCTAATCTTTCTTTTTTCAATGAGTTACGACGCCAAACTCGTTCCCAATTCTGTAATTCTGCGTCTCCTCCAACTAGAAATAAAACTATAATGATCATTATTGTTTGCTTTTATGCTAAAACGAATAATAGTACTTGATCTATTTTTTCCAGTAAGTTCTTTAGCTTCTTCTTCATTAACTAAAAGAGGGGCAATTAACCAAGCAGTAAAGGTGTTATCAATAATTCCACAAATTTTTCTAATTGATCATCTGTTTTAACTAAAATGTCCGAAATATCATTTGTTTTACCATCTTTATCTTCACCTAAAACTAGAATACGATCACCATCTTTAATTGAAGATTTATTAGTGGTTTGTTTGTAAAGATTAACTCTACGACGT
>CAVXOO010000022.1:0-4766 GCA_963762945.1 uncultured Acidobacteriaceae bacterium
TTTTTTTTGCTGACACTGATTGACGTATTGCTCATCTACCTCGTCACACAGGTGAGCGTCTCCGAACTGCGCAATGGCCATCGGCTAATTACCGAGTGTCTGCAGGACTACGGCACAAAAATTGAGGTCATATGGAATCGATATACAGGCGAGATGTTCGGCGTTGACGACGATACCGTCGAAGGTGCCCTTACACTGCGCCCGCAATGGAAGATTCCCAATGACTTCGCAGCCGTTCGCCGGATGCAGGACACCGCTGAACCGCTGGAAGAGTCCGGCGTTCGGCGCACCATCAAGAAAATGGCGTTGGCGGCCTCCGGTGTGCAGGAAGAGAAGCCGGAGAAGAAGAAAGCCAGCCTGTTCGGTTTCTTGAGGGCGTGAGGGGCTACCCACCGCTTCGCAAAGAGCGTGAAGACATAATGCACGGAGCTTTGTTCCTGAGTTGAAAGAGTAAGTTTGGGTTCGTGCTGTCCCACCATCAATGCAAAGAATGCGTTGGGGATGAGGCGCGGGCGGAGTTCTTCGGCGCTGTTGGCGAAGTTTCTTCATCGCCCGGGAACTTCTCGTCGTCCTTGCCCGCGATGGCTTCGCGCATAAAGTCCATCCAGATCGGCAGCGCGGCGGCGGCGCCGGTTTCCTTCTTGCCCAGCGATTCGCGGCTGTCGTAACCCACCCACACTCCGCATGTAACCGAGGGCGAGAAGCCGAGGAACCAGGCGTCGGTAAAGTCCGAAGTCGTTCCGGTCTTGCCGCCGAGGGGATGCTTGAGTTGCGCCGCCGCGGCGCCGGTGCCGTGCTCGATCACGCCGCGCAAAAGCGTCATCATGGTGCGCGCCGTCTTCGGTTCGATGACCACGTTGACGGCCGGTGCGTCTTGCCATAGCGCGATGCCGTCGGCGTTCGAAACTTTGCGAATGAGCCGCGGCGCCACGCGGATGCCGTCGTTGGGGAAGACGGCGTAAGAAGCCACTTGCTCCTCAAGCGTAATCTCGACCGCGCCAATAGCCACCGGCAGATAGGGCGGAATATTCGAAGTAACGCCAAAGCGGTGCGCCATGTCGATGACGTTGTGCATACCTACGCGTGCGGCCAGCTTGATGGCGGGAATGTTGCGTGACTCGGCGAAGGCGTTGGCAACGGTCATGGCGCCGCGATAGTCGCCCTCGTAGTTGTGAGGAGCGTAGCCGCCAAAGCTCGTCGGCTCATCGACAATGATGTCGGTGGGCTTGACGCCGTCTTCGATGGCCGCGGTGTAGACGTAGGGCTTGAAGCTGGAGCCGGTCTGTCTTTCAGCTTGCGTGGCGCGGTTGAAGACCGAAAGCGCGTAGTCGCGTCCCCCGACCATGGCAAGAATGTCGCCGCTGGTGTTGTCGATGGCCAGCAGCGCGCCCTCAGTACCGGAGTCCTGCTCGAGCGTGGCGCGGCGCGCACTACCCTCCGCCGCCGCGGTGAGACGAAGATAAATAATATCGCCGGGCTTCACCAGCGCGTCGCCGTGGCGCTGGCCGGTCCATTGCCAATCGGCGGGGAGAATCACGACATCCGAGCCGGGCTGTCCCGCGGGGCCGATGCGCGCCTCGATTTCGAGCGGAAGCGCTCGCGTGACGAGCGCATGAACGAAGTCGCCGGTACCGGCGGTGACAGCCCAGTCAGCATGGCGATAGGAAGCGAGCGCCTCGCCGTTCGCGATCACGTTTTCGAGTTTGCCGGTCCAGCCGTGGCGACGCTCGTACGTAGCCAGGCCTTCGGCCACGGCGCGGTTGGCCACCTGCTGCAGGTCGAGGTCGAGCGTGGTGTTGACGCGCAGCCCGGCTTCGTGTACCTCCTCGGAGCCGAAATGCTTATCGAGCTCTCGCCGCACCTCCTCCTGGAACCACGGCGCGACCGCGCCCACGGGTTGCGCAATGTTGAGGCCAAGCGACGCGGCGCGGGCCCGCTCGGCTTCGGCGTGGGTGATGGCGCCGTCTGATTCCATCTCGCTCAGCACCAGGTTGCGGCGGTTGAGCGCGCGCTCGGGATTGAGGACGGGCGAATAGGCCGCCGGCCCTTTGGGCAGTCCGGCCAGCAGCGCCGCTTCGGTGAGCGTGAGATCTTTGGCGTGCTTCGAGAAGTAATACTCGGAAGCGGCCTCAAAGCCATACATGCCGCTGCCCAGGTAAATCTGATTGGCGTAGAGAGTAAATATCTGCTCCTTGGTAAAAGCGCGCTCGATCTGGATGGCGAGATAGGCCTCCTGAATCTTGCGCACGGCGGTGCGGTCGGAAGAGAGAAAGAGGTTGCGTGCGAGCTGCATCGTGAGTGTCGATGCGCCCTGGGCGCGCCCGTGCGAGCGGATGTCGTGCCAGGCAGCGCCAGCCACGCGAAAAACATTGATGCCCCAGTGCGACTCGAAGTTTTTGTTTTCGATGGAGATGACGGCTTGGCGCAGCACGGGCGCGAAACCGTCGTAGCCGACCACCTCGCGGCGCTCCAGCGCAAAGGAACCGATGATGCGGCCCTTGCGGTCGTAGAGATCGGTGGTGGTGGAGGGCCGGTAGTGTTCGAGTTCCTGAATCTGCGGCAGATTGACGGAGTAGACGAGAGTGAGGCCGCCGAGCGAGCCGGTGGCGGCAGCGAGAAAGATCAACGCGGCCAGAGCCGAGCGGCCGGCCAGCTTACGGCGGCGATGCTCGGGAACCAGCGGCGCCAGGGTGCGACGGTCCTGAACGCGCAGTTCGGGCGTGCGAGTCTCGCGTGTGCGCAATTCGGGCCGCGTTTTGATCGGCGGCTGATGGGGGGTAGCAGCCAAGGCAGATCTTGCCTCATAAGCGCCATTCCGCTGAGTGTCGCGGAAGAGTGCTGATCTTAAGGCTAGCACCGGTGCGCGGTGGAAAAACGGCGAGGAAGGGGTTGTGCACCATGGCGCGCAAGGGCAGGAATGCAGATCAGGTTTGGCGCGCTCTTAGAAAATCGCGTTGAGGTGAAGGAAGAGAGTTTGGGTTCTTGGTTTCCCAGGGCGGACTCGCTCAGGTTGACAGCGAAGTTTATGGTGCACACCGCGAGGATCGACGTGCGGGCCGGGAGGCCCACACGACAGCCGGTCAGGAGACCGGCGCTACTTGTAACACGCAATTTGCGGATAGGCTCTTAGCTGGTCTTAGACTTCAACAGCGACAACGCCTGATTCAACTGCTCGTCGCCGTTCGCAGGCGGCAAAGGCTCTTCGCTGTCGTCAGGGCCGGCCACGACAACCGTGGGCGTGACGGCGTCGTCTTCGATCTTCTTGCCGCCGGGGTCCTCGTACTTGGCCACCGTGAGCATGAGCGCTCCACCATCGGGAAGGTCGATGGTTTTTTGCACCGAGCCCTCGCCAAAGGTGCGCTCGCCCACCACGTCGCCGCGCTTCAGGCCTTCGCTACTCCGGCTTTGAGCGCAAGGTGCGCGAATCCATCGAGAGCCGCATCCAGGCCTTTGGATTGAAGGACCGCGTGGGCCGCGTCATGATTCCTACCGAGCCGGTCACCGAAATCGTCAACGGCAAAAAGCGCACTGTCGAGCGCGTCTTTCTGCCCGGCTACGTTCTTGTCGAAATGGATCTCGACAACAACCTCTGGCACGTGCTCAAGGACACGCCCAAGGTCACGGGATTTCTCGGCACCGGCGACAAGCCAGTCGCGCTCAGCGAAGAAGAAGTGAGTTCCATCCTCTTCCGCACCGAGACCACCAAGGATAAGCCGCGGCTCAAGATCAAATTCGAGAAGAGCGAGCAGGTGCGCATCACCGATGGCCCGTTCGCCAACTTCAATGGCGTGGTAGACGAGGTCAACGAGGATCGCGAGACCCTCAAGGTGATGGTTACCATCTTCGGCCGCTCCACGCCCGTCGAACTCGAGTTCGGCAAGGTGGAAAAGATTGAGTAGTTGCAGCTCTTAGCTATTAGCTTTCAGCTTCTAGCCGGCTTGGCGATCTAGCCGCCGCCGGTTGCGAGCAAACGCTTAGGGTTCAACACCAAAATTCGCAGTACATCCGACCAGCTAAAAGCTAAAAGCTAGGAGCTAAAAGCTGGTCCCGAAGGAACCAACATGGCAACGTCCAAGAAGATTACCGGCTACGTCAAGCTGCAGATCGAAGCCGCCAAGGCCACGCCCGCGCCGCCCGTCGGCCCCGCGCTCGGCCAGGCCCAGGTCAACATCATGGAGTTCTGCAAGCAGTTCAACGCCCGCACGCAGAACAAAGAGATGGCCGGGCTCATCATTCCCGTCGTCATCACCGTCTATGCCGACCGCACCTTCAGCTTTGTCACCAAGACGCCCCCGGCCTCGATACTGCTCAAGAAAGCCGCCGGCATCGACAAAGGCTCCGGCACGCCCAACAAGGAAAAGAAGGGCAAGGTGACCGAAAAGCAGGTGCGCGAGATCGCCACGCAAAAGATGCCCGACCTGAACGCCGCCTCGATCGAGACCGCGATCAAGAGCATCAAGGGCACCGCGCGCTCCATGGGCATTGAGGTCGTCGCATAATTCTTTAAACGGCTGTTTAGCGCGAAGGCCCTCCGCATCGCGGAGGGCCTTCGTCATTTGGCCAGGAAAACGATCGATGATGGCGATCACGCCCCGGGCAGTTGCATTCCTATAATCTCGATCTCCAGCCCGCCGAAATCGGGATGGTCGTTTTCGCGAATGCGGTACGCCACGTCGATGCGGCTGCCCGCCTCAAGGCGCAGTTCCATGGCGCGCTCGGCCAGATTCCAGCCCACGGCGCGTATGGTTTTTTGCGGCGCTGCGCTT
>CAVXOO010000023.1:0-3101 GCA_963762945.1 uncultured Acidobacteriaceae bacterium
CAAAGGGTGCTGGAACGCAACACACTCGATGCCACGGCCGTGTTTTCGGTAGAGCGCCAGTCACGGCCGGGCGCATAGTCCATCCTGGCCGCGGTCTCTGCCAGCATGTCGCGATACTGTTCCTGGGTCTCAAAACCCGCGCGCGCCGCCAGCACATCGCCAAGATACTCCGTCATGCCCTCATAGACCCACAGCAGCGCTCCCTGTTGCGGGGTGGCGAAGTCCGGCTGGTAGAGCCCTACCGGCCGGCGATATTTTCCGTTCCACGAATGCGTTAACTCGTGCGGCAGCAGATCGGCCATGTCCAGTTCCTGAGCGTCGTCGGAAAATCCCTTCTCGCCCACGCCATTGTCAGACGACTGCCCGTGCTCCAGTCCCTCTTCTTCGGCCACGTCGGAAAGCGTGAGCAGAAAATGGTAGACGCGATAATGATGCGAGCCGAAGAGCGCATCGGCCTCGCGCACCAGGTTGCTTAACGCCGCCAGTACAGCGGGGCGCAGGTTCGAGTCTTCCGGCTGATCGGAAACCACATCGATATAGTGCTTCGGGGAAATCTCCGGCGCCAGAGGGAATTCGTGGAAGTACTGGCCGGTGACGACGGGAGAATCCTCAAGCTGTTCGACATTGGTTACGGCAAATTGCGTGACTGCGCCGGGGGCGGGCACCGGCCAGGCGCCGGAGCTGACCGGCGTGAGCGCGGTGCCGATGCCCCAGCCTGCGGGAACCTTCAGCGAAGGCTGAATCGGAATGTCGCGCACCGGCGTATTGGCCGGATAGAGCAGCAGCGCATCCCACTCCATGGCAGCGAGCTTTTGCGAGACGCGCGAGGTCGCGATCGAGTCCAGATGCGCGTGCAGCGTGCTCACGCCCGGCGGAATCGTGAGATGGAACTGGTAGAGATCCACATCGTCGCGCCGCCACGCGAGCGTCTGGCCGTTGGCTGTGAAGAACAACACCTGTAATCTCCTCAACCGAGCCGTCGGGGGCGTGATGGCCTGGAATCCATTTTGGTGTGGTGAGCGTAATCGGGCCGGGCGTTACAGGCAAGTCAACGTCGGCGTGAAAGAGCCGGCGCGGAGCGTCGGTAAGGTCGGCAGTGATCCGGATCGGAGCTTGCTGTGCGCGGGCAACCGGCAGTGCAAAGGAGATGACCAGCAGAGGCAATCCTGGCGGAAAGATGCGGCGAATACGGCGCATGAGGAGGAACTCCTGCTAGATAGGGTCGCACACAGTGCGAGGCGGTGGATAGGCCTTTCCCAGTCCGCAGCTGGTGATTTATCGCACATTGCGGCAAGAATGCCCAAGGTCTGGCCGGTTTCTCAGAATTCTTTATGCGATCCTTAGACCGAGCGGTAACCAGCGGTTTATTCTGTTCAAGAACACGTGCACATCGGCGAGCAGAAGCTTTGCCGGGGTTGACGCACAATACCCGACGAATGAGGAGATTCATGTCAAAGTACAAACTTGAGTACATCTGGCTTGATGGCAAGAGGCCCATTCCTGAGCTTCGCGGCAAAACGACTATCAAGTCTTTCGATAAAACACCTACCCTCGCCGATCTGCCCCTATGGGGATTTGACGGCAGCTCCACCATGCAGGCCGAAGGCAAAAGTTCCGACATGGTTCTGAAGCCGGTGGCCCTCTATCCCGACGGGGCGCGTAAGGACGCGTTCCTGGTTCTGAGCGAAGTCATGCTCCCCGACGGCACGCCGCATCCGAGCAATGCCCGGGCCACGGCGGCGGACGATCCGGACCTCTGGTTCGGCTTCGAGCAGGAATACTTCCTCTATAAGGAAGGCCGTCCGCTCGGATTTCCCGAACATGGCTATCCCGGACCGCAGGGCCCCTACTATTGCGGCGTCGGCTACAAGTACATGGGCTCGATCGCCCGCACCATCGTCGAGGAGCACCTCGACCTTTGCCTCCACGCCGGCATCAACCATGAAGGCATCAACGCCGAAGTGGCCAAGGGCCAGTGGGAGTTCCAGATCTTCGGCAAGGGCACGCACAAGGCCGCAGACGACCTTTGGATCGCCCGCTACCTGATCATGCGCCTCTGCGAAAAGTACGAAGTGGACGTGCAGCTGCATTGCAAGCCGATCAAGGGCGACTGGAACGGCTCCGGCATGCACACCAACTTCTCTTCCAAGTTCCTGCGCGAGACGGGCGGCAAGGTGTACTTCGAGGCCCTGATGAAGGCCTTTGAGAAGAACATTCCCGATCACATCGCAGTCTATGGGCCGGACAATCATCTGCGCCTGACCGGACTGCACGAGACCCAGGCCATCGACAAGTTCAGCTACGGCCTCTCGGACCGCGGCGCTTCCGTGCGCATGCCGGTCAACTTCATCAAGCACGGCTACAAGGGCTACCTTGAAGATCGCCGTCCCAACTCCGAAGCCGATCCTTACCAGATCGTTTCGCAGATTCTGAATACGATCAACGAGGTTCCCACCAAGTAAGCGATTGGTGTTGAAACCGAGAAACGGCGCGGCCGGTTACCGGCTGCGCCGTTTTTCTTTCTCCCGCAAACCCAGGGGCGCGCGTTGGCTGGCCGTCGAAGCTTTCTTGACCGCGCCAGTTCCGGCTCGTATCGTTAGTTCAGGTGATTATGAAGGCTTCCCCCAACACGCTACGCATCGGCATTGCGGCCACCGTGATCGTCGGCACCATCATCGCGATGGCCTACACGGGCATGCGGTCCAGCAAGAGCTATTTCGTCAAAGTTCCCGAGCTGCTTTCAATGGGAGATGTCGCTCACTCGCGCAATCTTCGCGTCGATGGCTTTGTCGTGCCCGGTTCGATTGAGCGCAACGGACCGAACGTCGATTTCACAATCAACGAGTTCGAGAGCCACATGCCCAACGCCCAAAGCGGCCGCACCCTCAAGGTGAGTTACAAAGGTTCTGAGCCGCCGCCGGACACCTTCAAGGACGACTCTGAAGCCGTAGCCTTCGGCACCTACGGCCGCGACGGCGTCCTCCATGCCACCACCCTCCAGGCCAAGTGTGCCAGCAAGTACGCGCCTGCCCAGCCGGGGGCGCAGCCTTCCGCTCCGGCCCCGGCCAAGCCGGCCAGCACGGCCAACGCGGCGCCGGCGC
>CAVXOO010000024.1:0-4424 GCA_963762945.1 uncultured Acidobacteriaceae bacterium
AATACAAAGTAGGCCCCGGAATTAAGGATATAAACAAATCCCAAAGCTCAACAACCTCCAGTCTGTATTGGGGTTGCGGTTCCAAGGAGAAGATTTTTGGTCATTGGCCCCATTTCGATCATAAATTCCAGAAGCTTATTGTGCTCTTCTTTGTTATCGCCAAGGGTATACTTTCGGCGAGCCTTTGTGAGCTTCATGCAAGAATTAAGGTGCCATATTTTCTAGCTTTAAGGTAACCACACTCTTCCGAACCGTGGACAACAAGACCAGTTGAAACGATTGCGATTCGGAGTGGGCAACGTGCAATATCCTCTGCTCCCCGGGTCTTGATAATGTGGCCCTTAGAGTCGACCATTCCTCCCTTGAAGACCACCAAACAGCGCTTGGTATGCCGAGATTATGTGCAAGTTCTGCTTGCCATTGGAAGGTGAGCGTTGAGGGGCAACTATTAGTGTTCGATAAGTTCATCCAGTAATGCAGAAATCATGGCAGCTGCAGCCATGGATAAGGTTTTCCCGAGCCCAACTTCATCGGCAAGCAACAAACGTGCTTTCCCATAAGTCGTCTCTGTGCTTAAGGAATCAGTGTACAAAAGATCGTTGCCAAGGATTTAACTGTTCGCCACCGCGGTCTATATCGGGCTTTATCCCAATGCAGCAGCAGGCAGTTCTTCCGGCGAGATATCTTCAAAACTGATCTCTACTCTATTAGCTACACGCTTATCGGCGGGGTGCGCGGCGTGCAGCTTTTGGAGAAGCGGCAGTGCGTCGGCATCGTCCTGGGCCACGAGCACCGCGGCCAGTTGCGCATTGAGCGTGGGATCGTCCGGGGCGCCGATGAGCGCAGTGCGCAGGAGGGTCTGGGCTTCAGGATACTGCTTGCGCACGATGAGGATATGCGCCAGCCCGGCGTTGGCGGGAACGGAGTGGGGATCTCCCGCTAGAACGCGGCGATAGGCGGCTTCGGCGGCGTCGGTTTGGCCGCTCTTTTCCGCTAATTCGGCGGCAAACAGTGTGTCCTCGGGAGTTTCCGGAGAAAGCTTGAGAGCTTCAAGAAGATCGATTGAAGCAGCGGCGGGATTGGTGGCCAGATCGATGCGTGCCAGGGCACGCCATGCGCGAGCTTTCGACTCGGCGCCAGCCTCGCCGGGATCGAGCGTAGTGGCAGCGACGAGCTCAGGGCGTGCCTCGTCGAATTTGTTCTGGCGGGCGAGCAGCAGCCCCAGCGAAATGTGCGCCTCAAATAACTTGGGATTTGCGGCGATGGCGCGGCGGTAAAGCGCGGCTGCGTCGTCCGGGCGATTCCCGGCATCGGCGACGTAGCCGGCATCGAAGAGGGCGCGCGCATCGCTGGGATGAGTGGCGAGATACGTGTTGAGCTTGGTCTCGGCGGTCTTCCAGTCGGAGGCAGCGATAGCCGATTCCGCGGCGGCGACTTCAGCGGGAACCGGCTGAGGAGTTGGAGCGGCTGCGTTGGCGGACGCGGTCGCCGAGCCCGCAGGTGGAGGCGCGGAATTCTGTGCAGGGACCAACGAGGGAAAGGCCAGCAATGCCAAAAGCAGGGCGAAAAGCGGGGCGAAAAAGGCGCTACGGAGCACGAAATTCCTCAGTTCATAGTGTAACTGGCGCGGAAGTGCCCGGCGGCTGAAGATTCGGCGGTATTTGGCATCGAAAGGGAAGGAAAAGACGATCTCAAGAGAACCTGTGGCATGCCCGCGGCATCTATATGGATCACAGCCTTCAAAAAAGAGGGCAACATCCCTAGGAGGGGACTGAGCATGAGCGCAGAGTCTCAAGATAGAGAATCGCAGTTTGAAAATCCCGAAGTGTCGAAGCTGGAAGATGAAACCAACGACGATGGCTCCGCGCGGAATCGAGTGGATCGCCTGGCCGATGAACTTGCTAAGAAATCAACAACGGTCGAGCAGGTTTTCGACAAGGATCGATCGATTTTCACAAAATAGCGGACCCTTCACTGCAATCGTTTCCCCGGAACGGTCAACGCGCAAACCTCCGAGGGCAAAGGTTCAGCGGGCGGCTAGCCGCCGGAATGGGACACATTCTGCCCGCCTCAGGGCAGCTGCGTGAGAATTGCGATGTCGTCTCTCAGCGGTTGCCGAGCGAGGTCGAGGCGAATCAGCGGCGCGTTCCCACTCTCACACTTGTCAACATGAATCGACGACCGATCGGAAATTTGAATATCGGAAATTTGAATATCGACCGAAATGTCTAGAACTGGTTGCATAAATGGCCTCGTGAAAGGGCACGACTTTAGTCGTGCCACAAAAGCCGCATAAATATTGGGGCTTTAGCCCCTGATGGATGGTTTCTTTCAAACTGGCCCACGATCGTAAGGAAAGAAATTTGCGGCGCACCGTATAATAGAGAATGGCTGGTTGCGCTCTGAGCCTCGCCGAGGCGTCAGTAGGGCGGCCGGACAATTCTTCGGCGGCAGACTTCCCTTTGAACGACTCCATCGTCATCCGCGGCGCGCGGACACACAACTTGAAGAACCTCTCGTGCGACATCCCTCACGGCAAGCTGACGGTCGTCAGCGGTGTGTCGGGATCGGGCAAGAGTTCGCTCGCCTTCGACACCATTTATGCCGAGGGGCAGCGGCGGTATGTGGAGTCGCTCTCGGCCTACGCGCGGCAGTTTCTTGAGCGCATTGAAAAGCCGGACGCCGATGTGATCGACGGCCTGGCGCCGGCCATCGCCATCAAGCAGAAAAACACCACGCGCAACCCGCGCTCCACGGTCGCAACGGCGACCGAGATCTACGATTACCTGCGCCTGCTCTACGCGCGCTGCGGCGAAGTGCATTGCATCGATTGCGATGGGCTTGTGAAGCGCGACTCGGTGGACGAGGCCGTCGAAAAAATCCAGGCGCTGGGCGAAGGAACGCGGCTCAATGTGCTGTTTCCCGCAATGAGCGCCGCGCCGGCGGATCCGGCAGCGAAGCCGGAGAAGGCCGCGGGAAGGGCGGTAAAAAAGGCGACTAAGGCCGGGCCGGAGGGGAAGGCTAGCGGCACGCCGCATGTCGAGGCGATGAAGGCGCGCCTGGCCGATTTGCGATCGAGTGGCTTCAACCGGCTGTGGCAGCAGGGAAGGATCTTCGAATTCTCCACGCCGGAATCGCTGATCGATCTGGATCTCTCCGCTCCGCTGTTTATCCTTTTGGATCGAGTTCAAGTGAGCTCGGAAAATCGCTCGCGCATCGTGGACGCCGTAGAGACCGCGTATCGCGAGGCGGGCGAAGTGATCTTCGAAGAAACGCTTCGCGACGAGACCGCGGCGCGCAGGCGGCTGCGGTTTTCCGGAGCCTATGAGTGCACCCAATGTCATCGACCGGGGCGCGAACCGGAGCCGCGTCTCTTTAGCTTTAATAATCCTTTTGGCGCGTGCCCGCGCTGCCAGGGATTCGGCAACACAGTGGACTTCGACCTGAACCTGGTCATTCCCGATCCGGGGTTGACGTTGCAAGGCGGCGCGATCGATCCGTGGAACCGGCCCAAGTACAGGCCCTGGTTTCTAGAGCTGCGCAAACGCGCGGCGGAACTGGGCGTGCCGCTGGACGTGCCCTGGCGCGAGATGCCGGCGGCCGCGCGCGAAACCGTGCTGCGCGGCAAACCCACCGCGGCGGGTAAGGAAGAGCAGATGCAACTGAACGATGTGTGCCACAGGAACAGGCACCGCCACCACTATGTCCCCTCGCGGGGCGGATCGGGACCCCCGGGATGGTGGGGGTCATGGAGAGAGGTGGATCAATGCGATGCGGCATCGTGTCGCATTATACAGGGCGTTTGGCCTCGCCGGAACCCTGAGCCCGCCTGACTCAGGTCGTCCGTCGGGACGCGGGTGTGTCCCGGATCCCACGGAGGCCGGCGGTTTTGGCGGGGTCGCGTCAGTCGTGGGCGCGGCCAAGGCAGAAGCCGAATGCTGGCCTTGACGACCCGGCGGGCCGCGGGCGGCGCCACCGAGAGTAACCTTGGCTAGGAGATCAGCGCATGAAGCGAGGTATCGGGATTATCGGGACGGGCGACAACGACAAGGTGAGACTTCCGCCGGGTTGATTCTCTACGGCCACGACGTGATGAATCCCGGTCTCTCACCCGAGAAGCCGGCCGCCTTGCGGGAGGGGTCTTGGCAACTTGCTCAGCTCACCGCAGAGAGATATGATGAGTCAGTAGATGAAAATAAAAAAAAAATTTGTCCTTTGGATCATAATTGTATAACTTAATAAAGCTTTGAAGCTGTTAGAATAAATTAAAATTAGCATTTGTAATAGAGCCACTACTTAAAATTTAAAAATAACTATATTAAAGTAAAATAAACTAATTATGGTTAAAAAGGTTGAAATTAATGATAATATGGATGTGCCTCAGGCATTTAATTATGGTAACGCCCCGAGGGGGCTGATCAGGG
>CAVXOO010000025.1:0-5491 GCA_963762945.1 uncultured Acidobacteriaceae bacterium
TCACCTTCAACGACCCCAGCACGCAGACGGTGGGTGCGCCGCTGACGCTCTCCGCAACAGCCACTTCCGGTTTGCCGGTTTTATTCGCCTCCGAAACCACCAGCGTCTGCATGGTGAACGGGACGACGGCGACCTTCCTTGCAGCAGGGACGTGCACCATCCAGGCCACGCAGGCCGGCAGCGTAACCTACGCAGAGGCTACGCCGGTCTCGCAAAGCTTCCTTGTGGACGCTGCGATCTAGAGTGTTTTCGATTTGGTACCCCCCGGCGAATTCGCCCGCCGGTTGTGCGACAATTCTTCATCAGTAGTAGTCGGCGCAACTCATGTAATAGCCGCAGTGGACGCAGACGAGCTTGCAGTGGTGGCCGGTGAGCCGGTGGCCGCAGGTCGGGCAGATCTGGCAGTGGTGGTCAATCGCGGCGTCGGCAGTGGCATCGTCGGGGGGCGCCTTTTCGGCCGTGCCCGGCACGCCGTCCTGAGGGACGGCTGCCGCGGAATCGGCGGAAAATGCTGAATTCAGGAGACGCGGCCGTTCAGGCAACATGCCCGACAGATTAGCATGAAAATTCAATCAATTCCGCCGAGGAGTTTTCGGCGGCACACGATGGCTCCGCTACTGGGGGCCATTGGGGCCTCCCCTCGAACGATGCTCGCGGCGGCCATCGCGGCCATCACTGGAATCTCGTGTTAACAGACTCTACAGGAGGAGCTATGTCAGGCAAAGCAACTGCAGTTTGGATGGGTTCAGTGCGGGGAGGCAAAGGCACAATCTCAACCGGCTCCGGCGTGCTGCACGACGCCAATTACTCGTTTGCTACACGGTTTGAAGGCGCCGATGCAGGCACAACCCCCGAGGAACTGATTGCCGCGGCGCACGCCAGTTGCTACTCCATGGCGCTGGCCGCGCTGCTGGGCGCCGCGGGGCTTACGCCTTACAGCATCCAAACCCACGCTGCAGTCACCCTGGCCAAGGTCGACGAAGGCTTCGCCATCACGCATATTTCTCTCTCCACGACGGCCAATGTTCCCGGCGCCACCAAAGAGGTTTTTGAGCAGGCCGCTGCCGACGCCAAGCACGGATGCCCGATCTCGAAGCTCTTTGCCAACAACACCGAGGTCACGCTCGAAGCGAAACTGATGTAAGCCGGGGACTGCAAGTGCGCTGGCCAATGCGGAGTACTTTCGTTCCGCCTTCGTGGGCACGCACGGAAAAAGTTGCGCGGCGCTCGATTGACGCTGAAATGCGGAGATTGCTACACTGATAGGCGTAGCTTCCTGCGCGGATTCCAGCAGTGAGTTGCGGCCGCCCTCCCAGCTAGCCGTTGCCTGCCGGCGTCTCCCAAGGAAACCAGCCGAGTCTCGACCCCTCAAAGCAAGCGTACGGGGACGGCTTTTCCTGTGGAAGACCCAACCGGTGCGCCGCGAGGCGCGAGGGCAAGCGGCATGACTCTAAGAGCGACCGGAACGCCGCATTGCGCGGAAGCCACCCAGTGACAGGCCCGAGCCTGCCGCAGGAGCACGCTGTCCGGAGCTGGCTGTAATGGCAAAAGTCCTCAATCCCGAAACCGAGAGCACAACCCTGAACACCGCATTGGAAACACCCGTCTTAGAACCTGCGGCAGAGCTGGAACATGAAGCGAGTATCGACCAGCCGTCGCCTGAATCCACGTCCAACCCTGCGCCTTCCGCACTTCAAGAAGCTACCCCAGTGGACGCCGATGCCCTCAACCAGACAGCCGTAGATGCGGAGCTCGATGCAGCTTCCGCCACGCCGCCTGCCGAAACACCCCATGTAGCCCACGCCCACCATGGCGATGCGCCGAGCGAAGGGGGCGAGGATTTTTCCTCCGCCCTGGCCGCGTTTGAGCGCGAACAGGCCGCAGAAGCGGCCGCCATCGAGGCCTACGGAGACAAAATTGTCTCTGGCAAAGTGGTGGAACAGAGAGAAAAGTTTCTGGTGGTCGATGTCGGCCTTAAGTCCGAGGGGCTTGTGCCCCTGGAACAGGTGACCGACCACGCCGGCCAGGTCAAGTTCCAGCCCGGCGACGAGATCGAAGTGGTGATCGAGCGCGAGGAGCCGGAAGGCGGCTACCTGGTGAGCTACGAGCGCGCCGCGCGCCTGCGCGTGTGGGACACCATCGAGAAGGCCGCCAACGAGAAGACGGCGATCAAGGGATTTGTCGTGAGCCGCGTCAAGGGCGGCCTGACGGTCGACATCGGGATCAAGGCATTTTTGCCGGGATCGCAACTCGAGGTCCGGCCGGTGCGGAACCTGGACACCTATCTCGGCCAGGAGATCGAAGTCCGCGTCATCAAGCTCAACAAGAAGCGCGGCAACGTAGTGGTCAGCCGCAAGGAGATCCTGGAGGAAGAGCAGAACACCAAGCGCTCGGCCATCATGGAACACCTGAGCGAAGACGCGGTGCTGACCGGCACGGTCAAGAACCTGACCGACTACGGCGCGTTTGTTGACCTGGGCGGCATCGACGGCCTGCTGCACATTACCGATATGAGCTGGGGCCGGCTCACGCATCCCCGCGACCTGGTGAACGTGGGCGACGAGATCCAGGTGAAGGTGCTCAAGTTCGACAAAGACAAGCAGCGGGTTTCGCTGGGCTTCAAGCAGTTGACGCCCGACCCGTGGCTCGACGCCACCGAGCGTTATCCGGTGGGCGCCAAGGTGCACGGCCGCGTTCTTTCGGTCACCGATTACGGCGCGTTCGTTGAGCTGGAGCAGGGCATCGAAGGACTGGTTCATCTCTCCGAGATGACCTGGTCCAAGCGCCTCAAGCATCCCTCGAAGCTCGTCAAGCCGGGCGACGAGGTGGACACCGTGGTGCTGAGCGTGAACCCCGCAGATCGCCGCATCTCCCTGGGCATGAAGCAACTGCTTGAAAACCCGTGGGAGAACCTGATCGAAAAGTATCCCCAGGGGATGATCGTCGAGGGCCGCGTGCGCAACCTCACCGACTTCGGCGCCTTCGTCGAGATCGAAGACGGCATCGACGGTTTGGTTCACATCTCGAACCTGAGCTGGACCAAGCGCGTCAAGCACCCCTCTGAAGTCGTCAAAAAGGGCGAAAAGGTGAAGGCTGTTGTTCTCGGTGTCGAACCGCAGAACCGCCGCCTTTCGCTGGGCATCAAGCAGTTGCAGCCCGATGTCTGGGAGAGCTTCTTCGCCACCCACCGCATGGGCGACGTGGTGCACGGCAAGATTCTGCGCACCGCGCAATTCGGCGCATTCGTCGAAATTGCCGAGGGCGTCGAGGGCCTGTGCCATATCTCCGAAGCTGGCGACGGCGGCGACCACTCCAAGCTCGAACAGGGCCTGGAGCACGACTTCAAGATCATCAAGATCAACGTCGAGGAGAAAAAGGTCGGCCTCAGCCTGCGTAGCGTTACGGGCGAGGAAGCCAGCCGCCAGACGGTCGAGCACTATAAGGAGAGAGCGCATAAAGCGCCCGTCTCCAGCTCTACCACCACGCTCGGCGACCTGGTGAACTGGCGCAAGGGAGAGCGGTAAAGAAGAACAGGGACCAAGGGAACAAGAAAAACGGCGGCCACCCGAAAGGGTGGCCGCTTTACGTTTGGGGAACAGATGGTTCGGAAAGGGCGGAGTGTGTGGTGCTGTATCAATTCCCGGTCGGGATGATTCCCGCGTTCTCGACCATGAGAATCGTGGTGCGCTGCGGCGCGCGCGTGCGATGGACGATGGTCTTGGGGACGACGAATCCCTGGCCAGGCTGGAGCGAAACGGTGCGGCTTTTGCCGCTCTCTTCAATATCGATCAGCAGCTCGCCGTTGACCACGTAGAAAAACTCGTCGTTTTCATCGTGCTTGTGCCAATGGTATTCGCCCTCGATGGCGGCCATACGCACCACGGAATTATTGACCTTGCAGAGCGTCTGATTGAACCACTTGAAATCGTTTGCGCCGGGAACGGCATGGACATCGATGAGCTCGAGTGGGCCGTGAAGGATGTTGAGGCGAGTTTCGTAAGGGAAAGGGGCGATCTCAGTCATGGCGCCAACCTCCGTGGAGAGAGGATAGCAGGCCCTAGCGATGGTTTGAACGCACGCGAAAAGGACGCGCCCATCCAAACAATGCGCCCAGGGCGGCGCTGAGTGGAACCACGGCAAAATGCCAGACGAGGATGTGCGCGGCCTGAAAGTTCGAGCAATGAAGTTCGAGCATGCACACACCGGCCAAGCCGGCTAGCGTGCCGGCGGCCAGTCCTGCCGCCACGGGGTTCACCGCGAATCCGCGGCGAAGCAAAAACCAGCTGAGCAGTCCGGCGGGGATGGCAAAGAGGAGACCGGTGAGCAGGCACGCAACGCCGGCTGAGACGAAGTGGTCGGTGTGGTAGTCGCGGAAGAGGACCGCGAATATGGCAAGAAGACCGGCGCTGCTGAGCGCCAGCAGTGCGCTTGCCGAGACGCGGAGCCGGCTGGCTGGAACCATCTGGGCGACGAAGCTCGCGGCCGCCAGCCACGCGAGAATGACGAGCATGGGAAAGACGAGTAAACGCTCGAGCAGATCCATCCTTCGAATCCCGAAGAAGCCCGCGTGCGCTGCGCCCGCCAGGGGTATAGCCGCGCAGACGAGAACCAGGCCGATCGTCATCAGCCACGCCGGCGGCAGAGGACGGATGGGGCGCAGCGAGGGCTTGATGGAGGCGCCGATGCGCTTGAGGACAAGTGGATCGACACGTTGCGGAGCCCCCGCGGTCTTTTTCAGAACGTCGTCGATTTCTTTCTCTTTCACGAGAGCCCCCCGGTACTCCATTTTCCGCGGCGCGCGCCGATGGTTTCTCGCAACTTCGTATAGGCGCGGTGAACCTTTTGTTTTACCGATCCCACGGTTGAAGAAGTGGCACGCGCAACTTCTTCGAGCGACATGCCGTCAACCTTCAACATGGTGATCACTTCGCGCTGGCTCAGTGAAAGCGGAGCCAGCAAAGCTTCGAGTTCGCCAGCGGCCCCGGCTTCATGCGGAGAGGAAAAAGCCCCTTTCGACATCTCCTCCAACTGCCGTTCCCCGGCGGCGATGCGGACGGATTTTCGGTAGTGGTCAACGCGAATGTGATACCGCGAGCATAAACCGGTCAGCGTCATTCAGTGCATTGTCTTTCGTGGCGCGGTTGTTATAGCGAAACATCTGCTCATCAAGATAGCGGCTCAGGTGGAACGGTTCGACCGCAACGTATGTGCCCTTGAGCCCACGTTTCAAGAGGCTCCAGAAGTTCTCAATCCCTTGCGTGTGAACCTGCCCGCGCACGTATTCTTCGACGTGGTTCACTGTCTCGTGAACGAAATCCTGAGCCTTGATCCGGTCGTATCCAGGGTGCGCGGTCGGTGTAGACGGGTCGACTTGCGCTCGATCCCATTCAGAATCTCGTTTTGCAGGGTCTCGCGTGTCACATCAGGAATGACCTTGGCGCGCACTCTGCGGGTCTCCCGCTCCAACATGCCCATGACCACAGCCTTGCCT
>CAVXOO010000026.1:0-15005 GCA_963762945.1 uncultured Acidobacteriaceae bacterium
CAATGTGCCCTTTTCTTGGCATAAATCCTCAAAAAACAGCTTTCAGCTTTTAGCCGTTAGCTATTAGCTCATCCCGCTCGCGCCAGCCGCATCGGCTCAATCCGCCGGGGCCGAAGCTAAAGGCTAAAAGCTAATAGCTAAAGGCTCGGTCTTATTTCTTTGCCGCGCCGCCCTTGGCGCGCTTGGCGCCGTACTTCGACCGGCTCTGATTGCGTCCCGCCACACCCACTGAATCCAGCGTGCCGCGGATCACGTGATAGCGCACGCCTGGCAGATCCTTTACGCGGCCCCCGCGGATGAGCACAATAGAGTGCTCCTGCAGGTTGTGCCCGATGCCGGGAATGTAGGTGGTGACCTCAATTCCGTTGGTCAGCCGCACGCGAGCCACTTTGCGCAGGGCCGAGTTCGGCTTTTTGGGCGTTTGCGTATACACGCGCGTGCACACGCCGCGCCGCTGCGGCGAGGCCTGCAATGCGGGCGACGCCGTCTTGTACCGCGGGGCGGTGCGCCCCTTGCGAACCAGCTGATTAAAAGTCGGCAAACCAAAACTCCTTACCCAAAACCGTAACTTACCCAATCCTCAGCCGCGCAGCCTTCAGGCCGTTCTGGTCTTTGGAGCAGAACAATATCCTGCTCAAAGCACACAGAAGCCCTGTGGCTACCGTTTCGCGTCTGTCTTCGTTCCGATCGTCAGACGAGAACCGGGACGGTTTGCCGGTCGCTTTCCCTGAATTTCAAGGAAAGGCCAGCGCCGTATCCCGCTTCCGGCCCGCATAGCCCCTCCAAGGTGGGGAGCGCGCGCGCCATCGATGCGAGTGTTTCCGCGAGTATTACCGCGAGTGTTTCCGCGGGTGTTTCCTGCCCTCCGCAAGAAGAGAGCCACTGAAGGAAACCTGTCTGGCCGGCCAACTTCGCCTGGCCTGGGAGATCCGCCCCGCCGATCTTCTTGAACTGGCCTGCCTTAACAGGCCAGCCTGACCGGGCATCTCCCTACGCAACCAGAGTAGACACACACAAATAGCTGCGTTCTTGCGAACCTTTAAAAGATAGCAGGAAAATGGCGGGGGAGTCAATGATGTTCGAGGCTTGCGCCGGCCGCTCAGCCTTACGCTGCCTTTACCCGCTCCACCGCCAGCCTCAACCCCATCGCTTTCAGAACCGCCGTCAGGCTCTTCAACTCAGGATTGCCCTCTTCGGAGAGCGTCCGGTAGAGCTGGGTGGCGTTCAGATTTGCCTTCTCGGCGACTTTTTGCACGCCGCCAAAGGCTTTTGCCATTTGGCGCAACACAATCATCAACTCGCTCTGATCGCCGTCTTCGAGAATGCTGTTCAGCATTTCGACGGCATACGCCGGGTCCCTTTGGAACTCCGCAGCCATGGCTTCATCATGCGACCTGTCTCTCATTCTTCGCCCCTCCTAGTCCCGCTTGCAACCGGTCCCGCATTGTGCCAGAATCTCGCCCATGGCCGCTGCACGGATTGCCGCCGTCCTTATTGTTTCGTTTCTTACTGCCCTTACCGCCGGTCAACAACCAGCGGAAGTCACCCAGGGACGCCTTTCGGTCACGGTCATTGATTCTGCAGGTGCGCACATTCCGCACCCACTAATCACGGTAGTCGACCAAACTCCTAATGGGAACGAAACCCTCACAACCTACGATGGCAACGAAAGTATCAAACTAACAGCAGGAATGCATGAGATTCACGTCGAAAAGCCAGGGTTCGCAATGTACGTGCAAAAAATCGAGGTAAGAGATTCTTCAAGCTTGCAAATTACGGTCACTCTACAACCGGAGCAGTGCGAGCCGTGCATCACCGTCGAGGTTCCCGACATTCCGCTTTCGAAACCATCGCTTTCAGAATCGATCCCACTGCAGCCATTGGCCAATTTTGGCCCTCTGCCGCCGCATCGCTCCAAGCGTCACTGGTATGAGCTCAATTAGAAGCAGCTTTGCCCGCCTCTTCCTTCACAATCTGGCCGTCGCGCATGGTCAAAATGCGGCCGGCGATGGCCGCGGCTTCGGGATTGTGCGTGATCATCAGCGTGGTCTGGCCGAGCTCGCGGTTCGAGCGCACGAGCATGTTGAGCACCGCTTCTGAGGTTTTGGTGTCGAGGTTGCCGGTGGGCTCGTCGGCCAGCAAAATCGCCGGCCTGGTGATGAGCGCGCGTGCAATGGCTACGCGCTGCTGCTCGCCGCCGCTTAACTCCGAGGGCCGGTGCTCGAGCCGCCCTTGAATCGACAGCATCTCGCTCAGGTGGTCGAGATACTTGCGGTCCATCGGGACGCCATTTGGGCCCTTGGCGCGCCCGCTGATCTCGTAGGCGATCTCGATATTGCCGAGGCCCGAGAGCGTGGGCAGCAGATTGAACTTTTGAAAGACGAAGCCGATGCGGTGCTTGCGCAGGCGGGTGCGCTCGCCGTCGTTGAGCGAGGCAAAATCCACGCCGTCGATGACCACGCGGCCCTCGGTAGCCCGCGTAAGCCCGCCTAGCAGGTAGAACAGGGTGGATTTTCCCGATCCCGACGGCCCCACGATGGCAACGAATTCGCCCGGCTCGACGGCGAGCGTTACTCCGCGCACCGCAGCCACCTGGATGCGGCCCTGGGCGTAGACCTTGGTCAGATTCTCGGCAAGAATAATGTGTTTCGACTGTTCGGTGGGCACGTCTGCCATTGTAAATGCGGGGCCGCAGTTCGCAGCGCAACCAATTCCATGCCAAGCCTTTTTCGCGAAGCAATTGAGCGCGGCCTATCGCCAATCTCGCCCGGCCGATGGCCGCAATCGGTTTTCTCGGAGCCAGGCCGCGTTTATATTTTCCGGCCTCTGGCCTGCAGACGTCTGGAGTCCAACAGGTTCTTGCCCCTGCGTCCACATTCGGCCAGATCGATACATTGACAGCGTTCAACGCGACGGAGCAGGCGGCGCATTGCATCGAGTTCCGCCATCTTATGCTCCAAGATCTCGCGATGGTCCCGAACAGACGTTCGCCAACGTTCGGAAGGCGCAGCGCCGGGCTGAAAGCCGTGCAAGAGGCGGCTCATTTCGAGTAAGGAAAATCCACATGCCTGCGCTAACTTCAGCACCCCGATCACTTCCACGGCCTCTAATGCATAGCGCCTTTGGCCGCTTACTCGCATCGCCTTCGGCAACACCTTGATTCGCTCCCAATATCGCAGTGTCGAGCTGGGAATGCCTGTAAGGCTGGACAATTCTCCGATGGTCATTGAAGCCCTTTCACGTTCCCTTCAGAGACCAGTTTGCAGACCCGCTTGACTTGAAGTCAACTTCAAGTTTTAGCCTGAGGGCATGGTCAACGGCGACGTCTCTTGCAATCACGCTAGGGCAAATGTGACCTGCGCTCTGAGCGCGCAACAAACTCACCGAAATTGCAGGACCAAAACCGTGGAGGAGAGGATTCGAATGAAGAACCTGTCATTTGCAGAATTACCGTGGCTCGTGCGAATCGTGTGCGGCATCGCGCTTTTCAATTTGTGGTGGAGCTTTGAAGAGTTCGTGGTCGATCGCTTTGGGGTTTGGCGGTTTCTTCCCGACTACAAGGTCGGCCGATTGTGTGTTTGGGATCTGACGGTCGCGGTGGGAATTTCCCTGATGATTTGGCTGCTTTCGAAGCGCCGGAACAGCGGCGAGACAAATTGAAGAGACTTCATCTCGCTGCTTGTCCGGCAACTGCGCCTTGAAGCGCCGCGACTCCATCCGGTCCGCGGTATATTGTGGTTATGCGCCTGACAGCTCACTGCTTTGCCGTTACCGGGTTGACCTAGCCGGTTCTCGGCGGAGATGAAGGAGATCGAATGCTCTTGATCGTCGGTACGGTAAGGCTTCCTGCGGGTCATTTGGACAGAGCGCGGCCCATGATGGCGGCTATGGTCGAGGCCAGCAGGGCTGAGGCTGGATGTGTGGAATATTCCTATGCCGAGGACGTGCTTGATGCGGGTCTTATTCATATAAATGAGCGCTGGAGGGATCGGGCGGCGCTCGACCAGCATTTCAAATCTGCTCACATGGCAAATTGGCGCGCAAATTGCTCTTCTCTCGGTATCGGGGAACGAAACCTATCCCTGTATGAGGTTGGAGAACCGAAGCCAATCTGACTTTGCTGCGGGTTCACTGCCGCTCGAGAGAATCAAAGCGACCTACGATTCGTCCACTCGATTGAGGAGCCAAATACCCTAGAATGGTTCTGCACCGATCTCCGATACAGGATTCCCCTAGGACTCAAATTGATGGCTACCGAACTGAAATCTTCCCTCGTCACTTCGCTTGAAGCGGCCGCCGCCAAAGCTGGCCTCGTGCTTGTCTCCGCTACGCAGGGCTCGGGCTCGAACGGCCGGCCCACTGCTGTCTTCGAACTCGGCCTCGCCGGCAACCCAGCCGCAGGCCGCACGCTCCGGCTTGAGCTGAGTGAGGCCTTCGATTTTGACAAGCCTAATTTGCTACCCGAGATGGAAGCGCATCTGGCCGGCGAGGCCAAGCGGCTGCGCAATCCGCGGCCCGAGTGCTACGTGACCCTGGGCGGATTGCCCATGGCCTTCGGCAAATTTGCGTGGCCCTTCCACCGCTCCATCTCCGGCGCAGACACCTACATCGTTCATGGGGAACTCGAACTGGCCGACGGCGGCGCGCACGAGTTGCAGGCCAAGATCTCCGCCAGCGTTACACTCACCTTTGCCGAGATCGTGGCGGCCATGGAGCAGCCCTATGCTGAGACATTTATTTACAACGCGGTGCGCAAGACGGTCGATATGGGGCAACTGGAGTTTGTGAAATCCAGCAACCGCCAGCCCGTGCCCGTGACCACGCGCTACTACAGCCGCTGGCAAAAGAAGTTCGTCTTTACCGAGACCGACGACCAGGAGCGCCTGCGCTACCTGCTGAGCAAGGTCTATTGGCTTTCGGGCGTACTGGGCGGCTCGAAGCCGGTGTGGATCGCCGATCCGCGCGACGCGCAGTACCTGAACACGACCGAGGCCGATCTCGTGCGCATGGCAGGCGACAAGGCCGGCGAAGGGCTGATGGCTCTCGAAGGCGAATTTGCCGCGGCCACGCCCGCGCTGATGGCGCGCGCCGCCGAATATGAGGCGATGCTCCAAGGCGCGCTCGACTTCACTAAGCCGAAGTTCAACGAAGAGATGCGCGCCGGGCACGCGAATATGTAGTGAAGGAGTGAAGGAGTGAACGAGTGAATCAGGCCTGACTCGCCGACCCGCCGGGTGCCCCAGGTCTCGCATTTGAGAGCTGGACAGCACGACCGCTCGCTCGCCGTCTATTCCCTACTCCCTACTGGCTACTCCCTGCATTTACAGCGTTCCCCCGCAGCCTGAGCAGAAGCGTGCGCTGGGCACATTGGTCTGCTGGCACTTTGGGCACGTGGCCATCGCACTTGGTTGCGCTCCGGCCGGCGGAGGCGGCGCGCTGACCGTCCCGTTCGGCGGCTGGCCCCACATCGGCACCGCGATCCCCAGCGACGCCGCGATGGCGGCGGCCTGCATGGCGTTGTACTCGCGCACCCGCCCCGGCATGAAGAAGCACTCGAGAAAGCCGAGCAGCGCCGGAATGCCGCTCCAGAAGAAACAGCAGTAGAGAACGCCCAGCCCGGTGCGGCGCAGATAGAAATGATGCAGCCCGAAGGTGCCGAGAAAGAGCGCCAGCAGCACGCCCACCACTTCGTCGCGGCGCGCCAATTCGTATTGCTGGTAGAAGATGGCTTGCGGATTGGGGTACGAGTACGTGCTCATGAGGTTCTCTCCTAGCCGACTTTCAGGGCCTGCTTAAAGTACGCAGCCGCGCGGCTCGCGGTTCCCGGCCTGTACCGCCGGCCTATCCGTACCGCCGAACCATTTGTAGCGCCGGCCTCCCGGCCGGCTGTCGTGCGGGCGTCCTCGCCCGCACTTTTCGGCGCTGCCGCTGCCATTGTCCCACACCCGCTCTCGCAGCTAACATCGAAATTGCCATGAGCCCGCCATCCCCACCCAATGCAGAGTTGAGCGGCACGTTTTTGATCGGCGGCGATCTGCCCGTGCACAGGCTGGGCTATGGAACTATGCGCCTGGTGGGCGAGGGCGCGTGGGGCGAACCGGCCGACCCCGCCGAATGCCGCCGTGTGTTGCGGCGCGCCGTCGAGCTTGGCGTGACTCTCATCGACACCGCCGACGCCTACGGACCCGAGATCGCCGAGCGGCTCATCGGCGAAGCGCTCGCGCCCTACGCGCCTAGCGTGGTCATCGCCACCAAGGGCGGCATTACGCGACAGGGTCCCGCAAAAACCGAGTACGTGGGCCGCGCCGGATATTTGATTCAGTGTGTGGAGATGAGCCTGCGCCGGCTGAAGCTCGAACGCATCGACTTATATCAGCTGCACAGAATCGACCCGCGCACGCCGCTTGAAGAATCTCTCGGCGCGCTCCGCCGCATGCAGGAGCAGGGAAAGATCCGGCACATCGGGTTGAGCGAAGTCACGCCGGCCGAGATCGAGGAGGCGGAAAAGATCGTCGCCATCGTCACTGTCCAGAATCGATACAGTTTGGCCGACCGGCGCAATGAGGAAACACTCATTTATTGCGAGCGGCGCGGCATCGGCTTTTTGCCGTGGTATCCCTACGCGGGCGGAAAGTTGCTCAAGCCCGATCATCCGGCCGCGCAGGCCCTGGGCCGCATTGCCGCGAAGCACGGGGCAACGCTTGCGCAACTCTCGCTGGCCTGGCTGCTCAATCGTTCGCCGGTGTTGCTGCCGATTCCGGGTACCTCAAAGGTCGCGCATCTCGAAGAAAACATCGCCGCGGCGCGGCTTCGCCTCAGCGCCGAAGACTGGGCCGAAGTGGAAGCTGCGGCAACAGGTGCCGCATAGTCCCTCGCCCCGTAGCCGCGTAGTCCCGAAGTCCCGTCGTCCTGCTCGCGCGTGCTACTCTGGGCTCAATCGATCGAGGGCTGGTCCTAGAAATCATGCAATCCCTTTCCGTGGCGATCGTCGCCTGCAACGAAGCGGAGAATATCTCGCGCACGCTTGCGAGCGTGGCTTGGGCGAGCGAGATCAACCTCGTCGATTCCGGCTCGACCGACAAAACAGTCGAGATTGCCAAGAGCCATGGCGCGCGAATTTTTGTGGAGAGCTGGAAGGGCTACGGCCCAGGGGTCAACTCCGCGCTCGACAAATGTACCTCGGATTGGATTCTGAATCTCGACGCAGACGAGTGGCTGACGCCGGAACTCGCCGAGGAGATTCAAACATTGTTGAGCGGCGAGCCGCGCTATAACGCCTACTGGGTCCCGCGGCTCAATTTCATCTTTGGCCGCTGGATGCGGCATGGCGGTCTCTATCCGGATGTGAAGCTCAGACTGTTTCGCCGCGGATGCGCGCGGCTCGAAGAGGACACCGAGCCTCATGCCACGCCGAAGACGAGCGAGAAGACCGGACGCCTCAAAAATCACATGCTGCACCGTCAATATCCGACGGTCGAATATTACATCGAGCACATGCAGCGCTACAGCAGCGCTTCGGTTCCGCTGGTGCTGCGCAAAGGCCGTACAAGCGCGTCGATCTTTGCGTTTGTCGTGAACACGGTCGTCAACCCGGCGCTTACGTTCATCAAGAACTACATTTTTCGCGGCGGCTTTCTCGATGGCAGGGAAGGGTTGATCTTTCATCTGAACCATTCGGCCTACGTGAATTGGAAGTTCGCCAAGGCTTGGGAGAGGCATCGCGCGGCCGTTGGCCATGACGATAAAGTCTCGACCGATCAAGGCCAGGCCAATCAAGTTCAGACCGATTCAGTCCCGACCGATTCAGGCGCTGCTTCCGGCGGGCCGGCGCGCGATTCTGGCGGGCGATGATGCCGACCATGGATGCGCCGCCCGCAACGCCCCACTATCTGCTGGTGATGACGGCCACGGTCACGCCTGCGCCAGGCGCTCAGGTCAAACGGTCTTCGCCGCAGGTCCGTCTCGAGGACTATAAGCGCGCCTTGCGATTCTGGCTGCGCTATCCCCACGCCTGCGCCGAGCGCATTCTGTTCCTTGAAAACTCGGGCGCGGATTTGAGCGAGCTCGGCGCCATCGCGAAAGATGAGAATCCATTGGGCAGGGAGGTCGAGTTTGTGTCGTTGCCGGTTCACGAGATTCCGCCCGGCGGCAACTACGGCTATTCCGAGATGCAGATGCTCGACGAAGGACTGGCGCTGAGCACGCTGCGCGCCGCGACCACGCACATGATCAAAACCACCGGCCGATTGACCTTCCCGGCACTTGGAAAAGCGCTTGACCGGATTGAAAAATCAGCACGCGAGTCGTCATCCGCGTTCGAGCTGATGATTGATTGCCGCAGGCTCGGTTTTCCGCGCCGTGGATCGGACGCTCGGGTGCAGCTCTTCGTCTGTACTCATGACTTCTGCGATCGTGTGTTGCGCAAAGCCAATCGCGAGATGAATTCGAGCGGTGCGCGCCTGTTGGAGCAGTTAATCTTCCGCAAAGTGATTCCGTTTCTGGGCCAGCCGGGCTATTACCTGCGTTTCCCGTGCAGCATTGATCCCGTGGGGACCTTCGGCTTTAAAGACCGGCGCTACGATTCGCCACGCACCGCTCTGAGCCGGCGAATTCGCGCCATTTTGCGCGTGGTCGCGCCCGGATACTGGTGGTGAAGCTGTCTTAATGGCGCCGCACGTGTGCCACATACGAGATCATCCGCAGCAGCAGCAAAAACACGAACAACCCCACAGCCAGAATCAGCAGCAGATTCCCGCCGCGCGTCTTCGAAGTTCTCGTCTTTGCCTTGCGCTTCATGATCGAAAGTCGATCCTCATGATACCGCGCACGCGCTGCTGTGCGAATTCGCAAAGTTGCGGCCAGCGCCGGCGCACGCTAACTCGCGAGGCCGCTGATTCGCTCATTTTGCACCCCGCTCGCTTCCAATCCATTATGCTTTTGCTAAGCGAGGTACGACCCGATGGCCATTGCGCTACTGCCCGGCACCAAAACTAAAAAAATTCTGGCTGCACTCGAAGGCAACTGGCAAGCCGAGATGGAGGGCTTCCACACCTACACTGCGCTGGCCGACCGCGACCCCGATCCGGTGCGGGCGCAGGTGCTGCGCCACCTGGCCCAGGCCGAGATTGAGCACGCCATGCTGTGGGAGGGCCGCATCAAGGAGTTCGGCGGGCCGGAGCCGGTCTACACCGGCGGGCCGGGTGGACTGGCGGACTCGCTTGCCACCCGCGCCGGCGGCATGGGGCTGGCGCTGCGCCGCCTTGAGATTGAGGAGAGCCGTCACATCGCCAACTACGGCGAGCAACTGAAGGCCCTCGGCGACGAAGGCTCGGTGGCGATTCTCGAGCACGTGATTCAGGACGAAAGAGACCACTACCGCGAACTGGGTTCGCTTATCCGCGGGCACTATCAGGCTCCGGTGGGCGCGCCCAAGATCGAGGCCCAGGCGGTGCTCGACGAGATGCTGGCCAAGCGCAACGAGGGCCGCAAACAGGCGGGCGCGTGGATCGGCGACGCCATCTACGGCGTCAACGACGGACTGGGCGCCATCTTCGGCATCGTGTCGGGTGTGTCAGGAGCTACGGCCGGCGATCCGAAATATGTACTTTTGGCCGGCCTCTCCGGCATGATCGCCTCCGCGCTTTCGATGGGCTCCGGGGCGTACCTGGCCGCCAAGAGCGAGCGCGAAATCTACCACGCGGAGATCGCCCGCGAGCGCGAAGCCATCAACCTCAACGGTCCCGAGGCACGCGAGCTGCTCTCGCTCTACTACCAGGTGAAGGGACTGCCGGAGCAGGATGCGCTGCACATGGTGAACCACATTGCCAGCGACCCCGAGCAATTGCTGCGCGCCCTGGCCGCGGAGCGCCTGGGCACGAGCGAAGAGGCGCTCTCGAATCCGTTGGTTTCGGCAACGTCCGGCGCATTGTCCACTGCCGTTGGCGCCATCATTCCGGTGATTCCCTTCTTCTGGATGAGGGGCATCGAGGCCGTGATCGCCGCGGCCGTCATCTCGCTGGCCGCGCACTTCGCGGTGGGCGCAGCCAAGTCGCTCATCACCGTGCGGTCGTGGTGGTCGTCGGGCATGGAGATGACCGTCGTTGGCGCCGCCGAAGGCGCGGTCACGTATGGTATTGGCATTTTGCTTGGCAAGGGCGGGATGTAAGACACGCTCGGCGCGAGTGCTCGAGGCGTCGATTCGCGCGCAAACGGCAGCGTGCCTCTAGTGCATGCCTCCGCCGCCGGGGGCTGCGCCGGGGCGGTTCTTGCTTAGCATGAAGGCCAGCGCAATCAGAACAATCGATGCCCAGGATAACTCCATGTAGACATCCTGATAGCCTTGCGTCTGCGCCTGCTGGGTGAGTTGGTGGTAGATCTGCGCCAGCGCCATGTGATTTGCGTTGGCCGCGCCGTAGGAGTTGCCGAGAAACCCGGCCAGCGCCTGGCTATGCTGATCGAAGGCAATGGTCCCCGGCTGCATGGCCTGCTGCAAGTGCTGCTCGTGCCAATGGGAGCGGCTGGTGACCTGCGCGTTGGTGATGGAGATGAGAATGGAACCGCCGATGTTGCGCACAAAGTTAATGAGGCCGGCCACCTGGTTGCTCTGTTCCTTGGGCATGCCCACGTAGGCCGCCGTGGTGATGGATATAAAGCAAAACGGCAGCGGAAACATCTGCACCACGCGCAGCCACGAAGCTTCGGCAAAGCTCATCTGCAGATTGGTGACGTCTGCGGCGTAGCGGAAAGTGATGACCAGCATCAGGAATCCGAAGGCGGCCAGGTAGCGCGCGGAGATTCTTCCCGTGGCGATGCCGGCGAGCGGCATCATGAAGACCAGCGTGACACCGCCCGCAGTCAGAGCCAGTCCGGCGGTGGTTGCCGTGTAGCCCAGCAACTGCTGCGAGAACTGCGGCTGCAGCACGGTGTTGGCGTTGAGCACGCCGCCCACCAGCATCATGAGAAAGCAGCAGATGGCGAAGTTGCGGAAGCGAAAGAGGCGCAGATTGATCAGCGGATCCTTCTGCCGCCACTCCCACGCGAAGAGACCGATGATTCCGACGACGAACAGGACCGCGAAGAAGCAGATAAAGCCCGAGGAGAACCAGTCGTTCTCTTCGCCTTTGTCGAGCATGATCTGCAGGCCGCCCATGGCGAGGGTTAGGAACCCCAGGCCGACGTAATCCATGTTACGCAGGCGCGAGAGATCGGCCTTGATCCAGGGCGGATCTTCTACCAGGCGCGTGACCAGGATGAAAGCCAGGATGCCGACGGGAATGTTGATGAAGAAGATCCAGCGCCAGGAAAAGTTGTCGGTGATATAGCCGCCGAGCGTAGGGCCGATGGACGGGGCGAGCACGGCGACGAGGCCGTAGAGCGCAAAGGCCTGGCCGCGCTTGTGCGGCTCAAAGGAGTCAGCCATGATGGCCTGCGCCATGGGCTGCATGCCGCCGCCGAAGGCGCCCTGCAGCACGCGGAAAAGCAGCAGGATGGGCAGCGACGGCGCCGCACCGCACAGAAAGCTCGCGAAGGTAAAGCCGGTGATGCAAAAAACGAAGAAGTTGCGGCGACCCATCAGCGAACTGGCCCAGCCGCCCATCGGAAGCACGATGGCGTTCGATACCAGATAGCTGGTGAGCACCCACGTGGCCTCATCGGTGCTTGCGCCGAGCGAGCCGCCGATGTGGGGCAGCGCCACGTTGGCGATGGAAGTGTCGAGCACCTCCATGAAAGCCGCGAGCGCCACGGTCATGGCGATCAACCAGGGATTGACGCGGGGCTTCCATTGCGCTTGAGGCAAGAGATCGGGATTGACTGCCGATGCCGGCCGGCCGCTCGCGCCCGTCGTTCCGCGCCCGCCCGCAACTGCGGAGCCTGGGGACAATGCGGGCATTGTAGTGTCGGCTGCGGGCAACAGTCGTCTCCTGAAAATCTATTGTGCTGGCAATGTGCGGTGGCCGGGGAAAACGGCTCAGTGACTTCGCCGGTTACGCGCTGGTGCAAACCACGAACCCGCGATTCACTTGCTTACCTTCACTTTAATTGATTCGCAAAAGCGATTCTGGATGCGGGAATTCGACTGGCGCCGGGTCCGGAGCTGCGCCCGCCGATCGCGTTGAAGATCCGCCGCGGACACGGACTATAAATAGAACACTTTGCGCCGCGAATTCGATCCGGGCGGATTATTCGCCGCGCAAAGAAACGAGGTTTCCGGTCCGCAGGTCGAGCGTAAATGGTTCTTCGCGGTCGCTCTGCATCTTCCAACCGGTTCCGCGCAACAGGCCGCCGTCGATGCCCGCGATGGTTACGCCTTCATCGGAAAGTTTTACTGACTCCCACGCCTGTCCATCCGATCCCCACGCGAGAATCGCATGATGGCCGACGAAGAGCAGCAGATTTTCCTGAACCGCAGCGCGCACCTCTAGAACCGGCCGGTAAGGCAGCATCGTAAAGTGCTGGGGAGCGGTGGTGTCGATGAGGTAGGCGTATCCTCCCGCGACGGCGCAGATTTCTTCTGGTTTTGGAGTGGACCAGATGCCGGTCGGGGCGGCGGGATCGCGAAATCCCAAAGCGCATGTGGCGAGAAATTGCGCGGCATCGTGCGCCTCAAGGCGAATCATGATTTCGAGTGCGCCGCGCTCCACCTCTTCGGCCGCGCGCGGATAGACGAAGTTGCGCGACGGCAGAATCAGCGGACGCGTGGCCAAAATCTCCGCTTGCCAGCGATGCGGAAAGCTCAGGTTAACGATCATGTTTGGGTTCAAGTCAGGGTTCAAGTGATTTCTCTATCGGCCTTTCGGATCCTCCGTGCATAAAACCTCATTGCCCTCTGGCGCCTTTCCAACTCCGCTAACCCCTCTAGCTCCGCCAACCCGCTTACTCCACTTTCCAGCTCACGGCTGCGGTTTGTACTTCAGAATCCACCGCAACTGTTCCTTGCTGTCGGGAATGGGATAGCCGCGCGCCGCCTCGATAGCAGCCAGAGCGTCCTTGGCATTCCAGCCGAGATGGATCAGCGTGCACGCTGCAGTCAGCGGCGCACGGCCGATGCTTCCCCGGCAGTGCATGGCGATGCGCTCGCCTGCGCCGAGCCGCGCGGCCAATCCCGCAACAAAGGCGCGAAATGCGGGCAGGCTCGCCGGCACGTGAACGTCCTGAATCGGAAAAGAAAGAAAGTTCATGCCCGCCTGCTCGGCCAGTGGGCCCTCTTCGCCCAAGCCAAGCCAATCGGCCTCCTCCGGTTCGAGCAGCGAGACCAGGGTTTCGACTCCACTCAGCGCAATCTCGCGCAATTCGTCCTTGAGATTGCCGCCGCCGTACGGGCAAAGCACAATCGCCAGCGGTACTGGCGGGTCGGCTTCAATCCACAATACTTCGCTCACTTGGATTCAATCCCCATCATGGCCTGCGCAAGGCATTATCTCGATCATAGACGGCCCGGAAGCGCGGCAATCGCCTCGATTCACCTCTCGCACTGCGCGGCGCGGCCGAGCTGCTGGGGTATACCGCCTAAATAATGCGAAAATAGGAATGGCATTCGGTTTGCGGTGCATATCTGCCTGGTGCGAGGGGCCACTTAAAAAATGCTGCGCGTTCTGTCAACCCATCTGTTCCTGAATCACCGTTTGCACCCTGGCCTGCTTGAGCTCGCGGAGCGCTCGGGCGCCGAGGCGGTAGAGATTTTTGCCGCGCGCCAGCACTTTGACTACACCAGCCGCGAGCAGGTGATGGAGCTGGCCGAGTGGTTCCGCTCGAACTCGCTCCAGCCCTTCTCCATGCACGCCCCGCTTTATCCCGACCGCGAGATGGGCCGCGCCGGCGCGCCCGGCCTGAATGTGCTGCACCCTGAAAAATCCCGGCGCATCGACGCCATGGATGAGATCAAGCGCGCGCTCGAGACGGCCGAGCACATCCCGCTGCGCAATCTCGTGGTGCATCTCGGCGAGCGCGACGACCAGTGGTCGCCGCGCACCATTGAGTTTGCAATTACCGCGCTCGAGCATCTGGGAGCCTTTGCGCGCCCCCTCGGCGTTCGCTTGCTGATCGAGAATCTCTTGAGCGAGCCCACCACGCCGGAACATCTGGTGGCGATTCTCGAGATGGGGCACCTCACCAACGTCGGCGTTTGCCTGGATCTGGGCCACGCCAACATCACGGTGGGAACCGCGGCTGCGATCGCCACGTTGGGCAAGCGCATCGCTTCAGTGCATGTGCACGATAATCACGGCACGAAAGACGAGCACCTTTGGCCCGGCGGCGGGAACATCGATTGGAAGGCGACGGCAGAGGCGCTCAAAGCCCTCGCCACGCCTCCCGCGACAGTGCTCGAAATCAGCCAGACTCTACCCGAAGCGCACGCGGCGCTTCCCGGCCAGATCGCGGCAGCATTCGCGCTGTTCGACTAAGTGCGTTGCGAAGAGAGCCAGTCATGTCTCGGCTGACGCCGCCAGCCCCGTTCACTCCGCCGCTTCTTTCTAGCGCACCGGCATTCTCGGCAGCGATCTGCAACTGGTCGGCAGCAGGCTGAATCGCGCGCATCCGTTCTGGCGCGCATCTACCGTCACGGCAATGGTTGCAGTTGCGGTCAGTCCGTCGCCTGTCGCCGTCACCACCACATTCGAGGAGCCGGCGGCCGCATCCTGCGCGGCTGTAATCCTGAGCTGGGAATTGGTTGCGCCGGCATTCGATGCCGGCGTAAGCGGATTCGCAGACCACGTGGCCGTCACTCCCTGCGGCAGGCCGCTCACGCTGAAACTCACGCTGCCCGTGAACGATCCTCCCGTGACAGCGGCAAACTGAACCGTTGTCCAATTGCCGTCGGCGACCGTCACCGATTGCTCCGTCTCTGTCAAAGTGAGAGTTGGCAGATCGGACGTCGAACTCGTGGTCCAACCGCTCACCAGCAGCGCGCCGTCCACCGATCCCAATCCGGTAGCAAGGTTGTAGGTCGCGCCATTCGCCGTGAAGCCCTCGACGCCGGGAACGGTGTTGTTACCCGACGGCGTAGG
>CAVXOO010000027.1:0-5008 GCA_963762945.1 uncultured Acidobacteriaceae bacterium
TGTACACGTAACAACTCATCGTATTGCTCCAGTGAGAACCGGGGTGCATTGTCAACTCCGGATACGAGTAGCGTGGCCAAGTGTTCTCGACTGACGACTTCAGGCCAATGCACGTTTCCAACGTCATTTCGGCGTCATCTTGCGAGCTCTGGGATGATTGCTGGCCACGGTGAGATTACGATGAGCGAACCTGACTCGTTGTCTATGGTTTCTCGCATTGGTCGCGGGAACAAAGATGACCGGTCCAGCACCGGCATTGAAAGGGCCTCCCGTCTCGCGCTATCCATAAAACCTATAAGAAATCCATAGCTATTTTTGTTTCTTCATGGAATCCTTATGCGGAAAGTGAAATATTGAAACGAATCACACACCTTTTGAGCGTGCAGGCGTAGTTTGCGTCGGGCTGGCTCGATCAGAATTCCTGTTCTGGCGGCTTTTGCTCGATGAAGCCATAGGCCGGAGCATTCTCGTGCGTTTAACCGGAACGGCGGCATAAAAATCCGCCATAACGCAGGACGCGTCTGTGCGCCCCTGCTTCACGGGAGTTGAAAACCTCATGTACTGTCGCACCATCGCATGGTTCCTGCTCTTTCTTCTGGTATTGGGATTTCCCGCCCTTGCTCTAGCTCAAACCGCAACTCCTGCCGCAACGCCTGCCGATACCCAGGCGCGGATTGCCGCTCTCGAACAGGCCGTTAAGAGCAACCAGGCGGCAACGGCAAACGCGCAGATGTCCGGCGATAACGCGTGGATGCTGACCTCATCGGCGCTGGTGCTGCTGATGACCGGGCCCGGCCTCGCGCTGTTCTATGGTGGCCTGGTGCGCAAGAAGAACATTCTCGGCACCATGATGCAGAGCTTCGCCATGATGGGGCTGGTGAGCATTTTGTGGGCGCTGGTGGGGTACTCGCTGGCCTTCGGCCACGGCAGCATGTTTGTGGGCGGCTTCGAGCATGTTTTTTTGCGCGGGGTCGGGCTCACTCCCAATGCCGACTACGGCCCGACGGTTCCCGAGCAGACGTACATGATTTACCAGTTGATGTTCGCCATCATCACGCCGGCGCTGATCACGGGCGCGTTTGCCGAGCGCATGAAGTTCAGCTCGATGGCGGTTTTTCTTTCGCTGTGGTCGCTCCTTATCTATTGCCCGATGGCGCACATGGTGTGGGGCGTGGGCGGACTGTTCAACTCCGCGGGCACGCACATTCCCAGCTTCGATTTTGCCGGCGGCACAGTGGTGCACATCACGAGCGGCGTCTCGGCGCTGGTTTGCGCGCTGTATCTGGGCAAGCGCGTCGGCTATCCGCACACGGCCATGCCGCCGCACTCGCTGGTGCTGAGCTTTGTGGGCGCGTGCCTGCTGTGGGTGGGTTGGTTCGGATTTAACGCGGGCAGCGCGGTCGCGGCCAACGGCCTGGCCACCAGCGCTTTTGTGAACACGCACTTTGCCACGGCCGCCGCGGCGCTGGGCTGGACGATCTTCGAGTGGATCCACAACGGCAAGCCGACGGCGCTCGGCGCGATCTCCGGCGCGGTGGCCGGACTGGTGGCGATTACGCCGGCATCGGGCTTTGTGCAGCCCATGTCGGCGCTGGCCATCGGCCTTGCGGCGGGACTGTTCTGCTCCTTCATGGTTTTCCAGGTGAAGAACATCTTTGGCTATGACGATTCGCTCGACGCCTTCGGCGTGCACGGCGCGGGTGGAACGCTGGGAGCGCTCTTGACGGGCATCTTTGCCACGTGGGTCATCAATCCCGTCTACGGACCGGGCAAGCCCACGGGCGCGATCGACGGCAACTGGCATCAGATGCTCAACCAGCTTGCCGCAGTGGGCACATCGTGGGGAATTTCCATTGTGGGCACATTGATTCTGCTCTTCGTTGTGGATAAGATCATGGGACTGCGCGTGACTCCGGAGCAGGAAATGGCCGGCCTCGATCTTTCGCAGCACGGCGAAGAAGGCTACGTACTCGATTAAGGGCCCTGGGATCTTCCCGCAGACCAAAAGAAAGTTTCAGTGCTGGGCGGCGAAAAAGCCGCCCGGCCTGTTACGCTATCGAACGAGGGATTTTTGCTTATGTTGAAGATTGAAGCTGTTCTCCAACCCTCCAAACTCGATGCCGTGAAGGATGCGCTGCTGGAAGCAGGCATTGAAGGCATGACGATTCTGGAAGCCCGCGGCCACGGCCGCCAGAAGGGCCACACCGAGTTCTACCGCGGCCGCGAATACACGGTCGATCTTCTGCCCAAGGTGAAGATCGAGCTGGTGGTTCACGACAACATGAAGGAAAAGGCCATCCAGGCCATCGTGGGCGCAGCCCGCACCGGCCGCATCGGCGACGGCAAGATTTTTATCAGCCCCGTCGAAGAGGCGATCCGTATCCGCAACGACGAGCGCGGGGAAACGGCACTCTAGTTCGCGGAAGACTCCGCCACAGGTTCTCAAAAGGCGCAGCTTCGGCTGCGCCTTGGTTTGCTTGCGCCTCTGCCGCTTGCGCATGAGTTGGCGAGATCCGCGCCACGGCACTATTCCACATCTGCTACTCCCAACTCCCCGTTCTTCGCTACAATCTGATCCGTGACCACCAGTCTCTTCGATCTCTACAAGATCGGCGTAGGACCATCCAGTTCGCACACCATGGGGCCGATGCGCGCGGCCTGCCGCTTTGCGCGGGAGCTGGATCGCGACGGACTGCTGGAGCGCGCGTCGCGCGTCATCACCGATCTTTACGGGTCGCTGGCTCTGACCGGAATGGGGCACGCCACGGATCGCGCCATTCTTCTCGGTCTGGCAGGGAACGAACCCTCAGCGATCGATCCTGCCACCATCGAGTGCAGTGTCGCCGCCATCCGTTCGTCGCGGAGCATCGCCCTGGCGGGCAAGCACGCCGTGGCCTTCGACGAGCCGTGCGACCTTCTCTTCCATCGCGACCAGATGTTTCCTCCGGGCGCAAGCACAACGCATCCCAACGGTCTCCGGTTTACGGCCTTCGACGCCGGCGGCGCGATGCTCGCCCAGCGCATCTTCTTTTCGCTCGGCGGCGGATTCATCGCCGAGGAGGGCGGGGCGGAAGCGCCATCGCGCGAGCCCGTGACGTTGCCGTTTCCATTTCGCAGCGCCGACGAACTTCTGGAGGTCGCAGGCCGCCACTCGCTCTCGATCGACCGCTTGATGCTTGCCAACGAATGTGAACGACTGCGGGCAGTCGAAGTCAACATCGACCCCGCCGCGAGCGAGGTCTCTCTGGAGGCGCGGGTTCGGGCCGGCATCGCGCGGATCTGGCAAACCATGCTGGGCTGTGTGGAGCGCGGCATGGCCGCGGAAGGCATTCTCCCCGGCGGCCTGGAGGTGCGCCGCCGCGCGCATGGTCTTGCCGAACGCCTGCGCGCGCGCGATGCAAGCGGGCAAGGCGGCGATCCACTGACGCCTCTGGATTGGATCTCGGTCTACGCCATCGCCGTGAACGAGGAAAACGCCGCCGGCGGCCGCGTGGTGACCGCACCCACCAACGGCGCTGCCGGCGTGGTTCCCGCAGTGGCGCTCTACTATCGGAACTTTGTCCCCGGATCGGACAGTGAAGGCATCGCGCGATTCTTCCTGGCTTCAGCGGCCATCGGGGTTCTCTACAAGGAGAATGCGTCCATCAGCGGCGCGGAGGTGGGTTGCCAGGGCGAGGTGGGCGTGGCCTGCTCGATGGCCGCGGCGGGACTCACGGCGGCGCTCAGCGGCAACAATCTCCAGATCGAGCACGCTGCCGAGATCGCGATGGAGCACAACCTGGGGATGACCTGCGATCCGATCGGCGGCCTGGTGCAGATTCCCTGCATCGAACGCAACGCCATGGGCGCGGCCAAAGCCGTGCAGGCCGCGCGCCTGGCCATGAACGAGCCGCCCACGCACAAGGTCTCGCTCGATCAGGTGATCCGCACCATGTACCTCACCGGTCTCGATATGCAATCGCGCTACAAGGAGACCAGTCTCGCCGGCCTCGCTCTCAATGTAATCGCCTGTTAAGACTTTTGCGCCGCCGCGCAAGATAAAATGATCTTGCTGCATTGGAATGGTTTGATGATTGTGTGCAAGATCCCCCTGTCGTCGTGTGTCTCGGTCTGTTGCTCGCGTCCGCCGTGTCGCGTGCTCAGGACACCCCTGGACCGTCCACCGAAGCCGACCGCCAGCAAGTGCTCGCTTCCATTCACAGCTGGCAAGCCGACCCGCTCGATCCCCAGGCAAACAACCAACTGGTCTCGGTCTACAAGTCATTCTCCAATTTCACCGACATTACTGTGCATGTCTGTACGCTTCTAGACGGGCTTCCCAAGGGCGACAAGAAGGATTCTGTCACCATCTTCAGCGGGCAGGTGATGGCGCAGGCCGAGTTTGTCATTGAGAACTCCGGCAAGAAGGTCGATCGGCTTGCCGAGTACGAGGCCGGCGTCGAAGGCGCGCTCCGCGTTTATGAGGTGTTGCTCAAGACCAACCCCCAGGACCGCCAGAAGTATCTCGACGATCTTATCCGCCGCCGCAACGACGGAACGCTCGACGACTTTGTGAAGCAACGCGCCGATGCCGCATGCAAGAACTGAAGCGCGCATCGCGTTGAACCTCATCGCATGCTGAAACCCTCGCGCCATCACGTCAGGTGATGTAGTTTGGCAGGCAAGGAATCCAGCCATGATCTCAAACAAGATTTCAGCCGCCGTCGTGGGCTGCGGGCTGTTGCTCGCGGCCGCCGTTTCGTACGCCCAGGATCGCCGCGGGCCTTCCACCGCCGAAGAGCGGCAGCAGGCGCTTGAGTACATTCACGGCTGGCAAGCGGACCCGCTCGGTCCCCAGGCCAGGGATCAGTTCAGCTGGGTCATCAAGTGGGTCGCCGATGTCCCCGACGTTACGGTGCATGCCTGCTGGATCCTCGACAAGCTTACGAAGGGCGACAAGAAAGACTCCGCGACTGTCTTTGGCGGGCAGGTGGTGGCGCAAACCGAGTTTGTCATCGAGAACCCCGGC
>CAVXOO010000028.1:0-4980 GCA_963762945.1 uncultured Acidobacteriaceae bacterium
AAACAGTTGATTTGCTAGTCTGCGCCCAATCATTGTCGGGCTTTTATGGTACATTTATTGCCAAGTGATGGCTTTTACCACACTGCTACCTGTTTTTAATAGGTTATTATGATTTTTCAATAAGTTTTTTTACTTTCAGGCTGATAATTGGTTAACATCTTCTGGCGCGCAGGACTGGCCGTAAGTGAGAGGCGACCATGTATAAAGGCGTGCGGTCCCAGGTTTCAGAATCGAGACCCGGGGTACCCAGCGCTGTAGAATCCGTGGCAAGGATATTTGAAGAGAATCGCATGAACGAAGAATCCTTCGAAGCGACCTACGCACAAATGTCAGACGGTGAGCTGGCTAAGGTGCTCCGCGATAAACGCGATCTGGTGCCGGAAGCCGCCAAGGCACTTGACATTGAAATCCAGAAACGCACTCTCGATCCATCGCAATTACGTAGACTGCATCCGCATAGCATAGACAAACCATGGCGCCGCACGAGGCTAGGCCGCTTCTCTGAAAAGATTGGAATCGAAAAAATGAGAGGCAAGAGAATTCGCGGCATTTGGCTCTTGGCGGAAATGGTGCTGTCGTTGCTGTTAATTGCGATTCTCTATCATTTTGGAATTGAGCTACTTTTCTGGCCAATTGTCACGACGATTGCCGTTCCCGCATTTGCTGTTTGGGGGCATTTGGAGTTAAAGGGACGACCGTGGTTCTGGCTGACACTTGCAGGTGTCGTGGCGGCGCACGTGGCCTTCTTTTACTTTGTTGGATGGCCGTGGGGCCACAACTGGGTGCCCGCAAGAGCTATTGCAGGACTTTGGAGCCTCGACCTGGTTGCAGTATTCGCACTCATTTGGCTCATCGAGAAGCTTTTGCATGAGAACCAAGGCGTTTCGCACAAACCGGCCGGCAGAGACCAGCGTCCGCATCCCAACTGCTAAAATCAATCCTTAGTTCCGAAGAGAGAGAAATGCCTGTGACCTCCTCCGAAGCCACACCGAGTGCGAAGCCTACCTCGCTCACCTTTCAGGATCTGCTCTTCCGCCTGCAACGCTTTTGGGCGGAGCGGGGATGCGTGATCCAGCAGCCCTACGACGTGGAAGTGGGCGCGGGCACTATGTGCCCGGAGACGTTTCTGCGCGTGCTGGGGCCCAAGCCCTACAGAGTTGGCTACGCGCAGCCCTCGCGGCGGCCGGCCGACGGGCGCTACGGCGAAAATCCCAACAGGCTTTTCAAGCACACACAGTTTCAACTGATCCTGAAGCCGCCGCCGGTCAACGTGCAGGAGCTCTATCTCGAATCGCTCGAAGCCATGGGCATCGACCTGAAGCACCACGACCTGAAGTTCGAAGAGGACAACTGGGAGTGGCCTGCCGGGGGCGCGTGGGGCGTGGGCTGGCAGGTGATGCTGGACGGCCTGGAGATTACGCAGTTCACCTACTTCCAGCAGTGCGGCGGCCTCGATCTCGATCCCATCTGCGCCGAGCTCACGTATGGAATGGAACGCATCGCCGCGTTTCTGCAGGATGTGGACTCGATTTACGACATTGTGTGGGCGCGCGATCCCGAAACCGGCGCGGCGGTGACTTACGGCGACGTGCGATTGGCCGAGGAGCTGCAGTTTTCGGTCTACAACTTTGAAATGGCCGAGGTGCCGCGGCTGTGGGAGCACTTCAATAGCTACGAGGCCGAGGCGCAGGCGCTGCTTGAGAAGGCAAACGCCCTGCTAGAGGACGAAAAAGCCGAGCCCAAGGAAAAGAGACGCTTCCCGCTCTTGGCGACTTACGAACTGGCGCTCAAGTGCTCGCACCTGTTTAATCTTCTCGATGCGCGCGGCGCCATCAGCGTCACCGAGCGCGTGGGTGTGATTGGAAGGATTCGCAATCTAGCGGTAGGCGTGGCGAAGGCCTGGGCGTTGCAGCAGGAAGCGAACTAGCTGGTAGCTCGTAGCCAGTAGCTCGTAGCATTTTTGCGCGTTATCGAGCTGTTCGCATCGAAGAGTCGAGTCGTTAGCTACTGGCTACGGGCTACCGGCTACAAGCTCGAATGGAAAAGTTGATCATGGCAGATTTTCTAATTGAAATTGGTCTGGAAGAGGTTCCCGCGCGGATGATCGCCGGGGCCGAGGCTGAACTGGGCAAGCGCGTGGGCGATCTGCTCGAGCGCGAGCATTTGCTAGCGCCCGCCGCGAGTGTCAACGCGAGTGTCAACGCGAAGGCCGACGCGAAAGTTGACGCGAAAGTGACGACCTACTCCACGCCGCGGCGGCTGGCGGTCGTGGCCGCCGGCGTGCTGGAAGAACAGGCCGGCACCGACGAAGTCATGACAGGCCCGTCGTGGAAGGTGGCTTTCAAGGAGGGCGAGCCCACGCCCGCCGCACAGGCCTTTGCCAAGAAGGCCGGTGTGGCCGTTGCCGATCTGAAAAAGGTAACCACGCCCAAGGGCGAATACGTGGGCGCGACGGTAAAGCGCGGAGGCCGCAGCGCAATCGAGATCCTGACGGCCGAGCTGCCGAAGGAAGTGCTCGCGATCTATTGGGCAAAGAACATGTACTGGCGCGCCGGGAAGCCGGAGCGTTTGGTGCGCCCGGTGCGTTGGGTCGTCGCATTGATGGACTCAAGCGTGCTGCCTCTCGAAATCGCGGGCATCGCCGCCGGCAATATCAGCCGCGGGCATCGCGTGCTGCATGGGCACTCCGTGCTTTTACCTTCGGTCAAGAGCTACGTGGAGGAGATGCGCAAGGCGCACGTAGTTGTCGATGTCGCTGAACGCAGAGAGATCGTCCGCAAGGCGCTGGACGCGGCAACGCGCACGGTTGACGGCGCGCGCTGGCGCGAGGACGAGGCGCTGGTCAACACCGTCACGCACCTCACCGAGTGGCCCACGGCGATCCTGGGCGACTTTGAGCCGGAGTACCTGGCGCTGCCCGAAGAGGTTCTCGTCACCGTGATGCGCGACCACCAGAAGTACTTTGCGGTCGATGATGCGACAGGCAAGCTGGCGCCGCATTTTCTAGCCGTGCTCAATACCGAGGCCGGCGAGGAAGGTGCGGCCATCATCCGCCACGGCAATGCCCGCGTGCTGCGGGCGCGGTTCAAAGACGCGCAGTTTTTCTGGAATATGGACCAGAAGATCGCGCTCGTGGATCGCCTCGAGAGCTTGAAGCACGTGACCTTCCAGAAGGAACTTGGCAGCTACGCCTGGAAGACCGAGCAGAATCTGGCTGTGGCCAAGGCGCTCGCCGGCGCGTTAGAGAATACGGATGTGAAATTCGACCAGGCCGCGCTGCTGAAGGCCGTGGAGCTGGCCAAGACCGACCTCACGGCCGAATTGGTGAAGGAGTTTACCGAGCTGCAAGGCAATATCGGTGGGCTGTATGCGCGGGCGCAGGGGCTGGGTGAGACGACGGCAAAGGCCATCTACGATCAGTACACGCCGGCATCGATGGAGGCCGCGATACCGTTAACGGTTGAAGGGCAACTGCTTGGGCTGGCCGATCGCATGCAAACCATTGTGGCGATGTTTTCGATCGGCAATGCGCCGACGGGATCGAAAGATCCATTTGCGCTGCGCCGCGCGGCCAATGCCATTGTGAAGATTCTGGCCGAGTCAAAGCTGCCGCTGACCCTGAGCGATGTTTTGCATGCCGCTTGTGCGGAAGGAGATCGAATTTCCTCCGAACCTGGCAGCGAAAGCAAAAGCGCGGCGAGGACGGAGCAGGCGCCGCAGAGTATCGGCGATTTGCTCCGTGCTGGCGACACCGCCTCCCACCCTGGCAGCGATGAAGCCGCAGCTAAAGCGAGACGTCCCGTTCAGAACGAGAACAAGGCGCAGGTGGAAGAGTTCCTTCGCGAGCGGCTGCAATTTTATCTCAAGGACGTGCGCGGCTTTGCCTACGACGTGGTGAATGCGGTGCTGGCCGCGGGCGCCGACGACGTGCGCGATGCGATTGCACGGGCAGAGGCGCTGACAGCGGCGCGCGGCTCTGAGGATTTCCTGGCCGTTTCGGCGGCGTTTAAGCGCATCAAGAACATCCAGAAGCAGGCCCAGGAGAAGGGATACGAACCGGCGCCGCCGAATCTTGGACAATCGGCGCTGGAGGCGATCGATCTGTGGCAGCGGACGAAGGAACTCGCGCCCGAAGTTGCCAAGCTCCGCGAAGAGCGGGCGTACGGCGAGGCGCTGGCGAAGATTGCCACGCTGCGGCCCACGGTGGACAAGTTCTTCGAGAAGGTGATGGTGCTCGATGCTGACCCTGCGGTGCGCGGCGTGAACCTGGGCCTGATCGGCGAGGTGCTGCGCAGTTTCTCGACCGTCGCCGACTTCAGCGAGATCGTAACCAGCTAGCGCCGGGAAGCGCGCCCATCCGTCTAGAATCGATAGAGATGGCCGACACGCTTTATCTGAGCCTGTGGTACCCGAACTTGCGCCTTGAGGCGCTCCCTGACAAGCTGACCGCGGTGCTGGGCGCTTTTGCTGCGCATGGCGGAGAGCCCAAGGTCTACTCCGCCACCGTGTGGCCGGTGAACTGGACCGAGGCGCCCGTCTTCCAGCGGGTGTATGGGCGCTTGGTCGGCGAGGCGGGCTCGATTGCGGGCGCCGAGCCGCGGCAAGCCGTGGAAGAGGCGCTGGAGCTGCTGCACGACGATTATGCGTACGAGTTCCAGATCGGGTGGAGCTTGTGGGAATTGGAAAGGGGAGGTGCGGGTCTGGAGACCCGCACTACAGCCGGTCGGGAGACCGGCGGTACAGCCGGAAAAGGAAAGGAAAAAAAAAAAAAGAAAGAGAAAAAAAGGAAAAAGAAAGAAAGAAAAAAAAGAAAAAAAGAAAAGAAAGAAAGAAAAGGAAAGGAAAAGAAAGAAGGAAAGAAGAAAGAAAGGAAAAGAAGGAGAAAAAGGAAGAAAAAGAAGGAGAGAGAGAGAGAAAAGAAAGAGGAGGAAAGAAAAGAAAGAGAGAGAAAGGAAAGAAAGGAAGGGAGAAGGAAAGGAA
>CAVXOO010000029.1:0-4262 GCA_963762945.1 uncultured Acidobacteriaceae bacterium
ATCGTCTCCTGTAACGACAAAACGCCGGGATGGTGCGGATTCGGCAGCACAAGCAAGAACGCCTACTGGGGACCGGGCGTCTTTAACATCGATTCATCGATCATGAAGAACTGGGAGATTCGGGAAGGAAAGACCTTCCAGTTCCGCTGGGATGCCTTCAACGCCACCAACCATCCCAACTTCGCGAACCCGTCGTCCAACGTCGATCAGGGCGTTGGCACATTTGGCATCATCAGCGGCATGAACGGTCATCCGCGTGTCTTTCAAGGCGCACTTCGCTTGACCTTCTGATTTCGCGCCTACACCGAAGGCCCGGGTGCAATGCCCGGGCCTAAATTTTGTTCGCCGCCAGACGCCGGCCACTGTTCACTGTCCCCTGTTCACTGCCTTCTCACCCCCGCCGCGGCAATCGCACTTCAATGCGCACGCCTTTGCCCGGCACACTCGTCAGGTGGAACTTCCCGCCTGACCGCTCCACCCGCTCCTTCATGCCTTTCAGCCCGAAATGATGTTCGTTCCCTTTTCCGTTTGGCTGCGCACTGAAGCCGCAGCCATCGTCGTCGAGATTCAAAAGCAGCTCGCCGCTCTTGTAGGTGAGCGCTACATTCACGTGCGCGGGATGCCCGTGCAACATGGCGTTGTGGACGGCCTCGCGAGCCACCATCAGCAGGTCGTGCGCCACGGGCTCAGTCACCGCGAAGGGCGTGCCGCTGATCGACCACGCAATCGGCACCTGGAATTCGCTGCCCACCTGCCGGGTCATGCTCTCGAGTTTTTCCCCCAGGCTGCCGGCGTCGCTCTCCCGGCGCAAATTCCAAATGGCCTCGCGCGCTTCATCGATTGTGCCGCGCAGTTGCTGGCGCGCAAAATCCATCAGGCTGGTGTCCGCGCCGCCGTTGGCGCCATCCATCGAGAGCGCCTCCAGAACCGCGGAAACACCGGTGCATCCCTGAATGACGGTGTCGTGCATCTCCCGCGCCAGACGGCTCCGCTCCTCCAGAACGGCTTCGAACCGGCCCCGCACCTGCCGCACCCGGTAGCGATAGCTCAAATAAATCAGCAGAGCCACCAACGCCACGCAGGCAGAGAGAAACCACCAGGTGCGATAAAAATACGGCCTCTGCACGATCGCGATCGATGCCTCACTGAAGGCATTGGCATTGCTGGCTTCAAACACCTGCACACGAAAGCGGTAACGCCCGGCGGGAAGGTTGGTGTAATCGGCCGTGCGCGCTTGAGTGCTCGCGCTCCAGTTTTTCTCGAATCCCTCGAGCATGTAGCGGAAACGCAAGCCATCCTGCGAGCCAAGCCGTATGGGCGCGAAATGGAATTCCAGGCGTCCGTTGCCCGGCCGCAGTTCCACCGGTTCGCGCATCTCCGCCGGCCGGCCATCGGCCAGCACCGCTTGCACGGTGAGCGGCGGCAGCGGCACTGGCGGCTGCTCCAGAGGCAGAATGTGAATGGGTCCGAGATTGCTCGGAAACCAGACGTCGCCCGCGGCGGTGATGAAGCCGGCCGATTGCGTGCCGCCGTATATTTCCGTGTTGGCCGTCATGTCTGCGGTGGAGTAGAACGTCAACGCCAGATGCCGCGGGCGCGATTCGGCCTGCGCATCCAATTCCTGCCGGTTCAACAGCGAGATTCCGTTCGCCCCGCTCATCCAAAAGTGGCCCTCGGAGTCTTCGAGAATCTCGTAGATGGCATTGCTGGCCAGGCCGTCTTCGGCCGTGAAATGCGCCAGTTTGCCATCGCGCAAACGGTATAGCCCGTTGTCGCGAGTCCCGAACCAGAGGCTTCCGCTCGCGTCTTCGTGGATCGCCCACACTTTCATCTGTGCGAGCGGCCCAATCGAAGGATCGTTGAGGAACCCATCGCCGCGCACGTGATTGACGCCGCGATCCGTTCCCACCCAGAGATCGCCCGCGTGATCGATAAGGAGCGCGCGGATGCTCGGGTAGGCCAGTCCAGTGCCAACATCGTAGAAGTGAATGGTCGGTTTCCCATTCTCCATCGCAATGTGATTGAGACCACCGTCGGTTCCCACCCACATGCTGCCGTCGTGCGCCTCAACGATGGCGCGAATGAAGCTGTTGAGCGTCGAAAAATGCGTAGTCCGTGCGCCCGCGATCCGGAACAAGCCGCTGCCGTCCGTTCCCAACCACAACGCTCCGGAACGATCACGAAGAACGTTCCGCACATGAACGCCGCTCAATCCGGGCAGCTTTTCGGGAACGAACGCGCCGTCTTGCCATTGGAAGAGCTGCGCCGATGCGGCCCAGAAGCTGCCGTCGCGATCCTGGTAAATGGTTCCGAAATCCGAGTCGCTCGGCGTTGGAAAGGCGACGATATTGACGGGCGAACGCGTCAGCCGAAGCATGCCGGTTTGCGTGCCGATCCAGAAGTTGTGCTCGCTGTCTTCAAAAAAGCTGAGCACCGTGTTGCTGGGCAAAGCGGCAGGCGCCAGAATGTGCGTGATGTGCGTGGACTCGCCATCGCGCAACTGGAACACTCCTTGCCCGATCGTTCCAATCCACAACACGCCGTCGTCGCTTTGCCGCAGGGTCCGCACCGTGCTCGCGATGCTCTTCACCGGCCGGAAACCATCCTGCCCCGGCGGCATGGACTCGAGACCCGCCACCGTGCCCACCCACATGGTTCCATCGCGGGTTTGCGTGATGGACTTGACCATATTCTGGCCGAATCCGGCGCCGAGGGAATACATGCGGGCTGCTCCGTGTTCAATGCAGGCCAGGCGGTAGCCCCCAGCCCACAGCCGCCCGGCGCGATCCTGATTGATCACGTGCACGGACAGTTGCGGGATCGTCGCGGTGCCATCCACGCGCACAAAGCGTCCCTGCCTGAACTGCATCAGCCCGTTGTCGGTTCCCGCCCACAGAATCCCCGAAGCATCCTCGAACAGGGTGCGCACAAAGTCGCTGCTCAGTCCTTCCTTCGTCGTCCACGACTGAAAGCGGCCGTCGGCCATGCGCGCGATGCCGCCGCCCTCGGTGCCGATCCAAAGCGCGCCATCGCGCGAAACCGTCAGGCAAAAGACGCTGTTCTCATGAAGCGCCGGAGTGTTTTGCCGGTCGAAGACCGTGAAGTGAACGCCATCGAAGCGCACCAGTCCGCCGCTGGTGCCGATCCACAGGTAGCCGTCGCGAGTCTGCGCAAAGGCCTGCACTGTTTGTTCTGGCAAACCGTCGGATGCCTGCCACACATGCCGCGTGTATCCCAAAAAAGTGCCGGCCTGCGCAGCGGCGCAAGGAAGCGCAGCGATGACGAAGGCGGCCAGCGCGAGCCAGACGGAGATCACGCGTACTCTTTGCATGGCGGCGCTAAGTATAGCGAAACCGATAGCCGCAAGCGAACGAATTCGAAACAAATCGCCGCGCGATCCGACTTTCGACGGATCAAAAAAACTCCCCAAGGGAATAGAGTAGTCTTTCTCGAATGCGATGCTCAAAAGGCCAATCGAGAGGGACTTCAGGCACGGAGCCTATTCAAATGTTGTCTCATGCACGACTCATCTCGAAGGTCTTTCAGCCTTGGCGTTCCCATTCCTGCGCGTTTCAAGGGATTCTCTTAGCGAGCGCGCTTTGGCTCGTCGCCTCAGCGCAGGCGCAAACTCCCGCGCGTAATATTGCCACACCCATTCGCATCGATGCCAGCCAGCCCTGGCGCGACCCCAGCCCGGCGCGCTACGAACCAGGCTCCTCCACCACCCCCTCCGGCGTCACTCTCGGCCTGAATAGCCGTTTCCTCACTCTCGACGGAAGACCGTGGCTTCCTGTCTCGGGAGAGTTCCACTTTTCGCGCTACCCGCGCGCCCAGTGGGAAGACGAGATCCTCAAGATGAAGGCCGCGGGCGTCAATGTCATCTCCACCTACGTGATCTGGATTCATCACGAGGAGATTCGCGGCCAGATCGACTGGAGCGGACAGCGCGACCTGCGCGCCTTCGCCGAGCTGTGCGCCAAACACGGAATCTATCTGATCGTGCGCATCGGCCCGTGGGACCACGCCGAAGTGCGCAATGGCGGCTTGCCCGATTGGGTGCTCAAGCAAGGCGCAACGCGCGAAAACAATCCCATGTATCTGGCCTCTGTTCGCGTTTTTTACGCCGAGATCGGCGAACAGCTCAATGGGTTGCTCTGGAAGAACGGCGGCCCGGTGATCGGCATCCAGCTTGAAAACGAGTATGCCAAACGTGGCCCGCTTGCCGGCGCAGCCCACATTCTCGAGCTCAAAAAGATCGCACT
>CAVXOO010000030.1:0-4765 GCA_963762945.1 uncultured Acidobacteriaceae bacterium
AGAAGCGCAAGCATCTGGTGCGGGATCGAGCACTGGCGCCGCGACTGCTCCGGCCCAACCAGGAGTGGGCGATGGACTTCATCGTGGATGGTCTGGCAACCGGAAGGATGGTGCGGATCCTCAGCGTTGTGGATGCGTACACACGTGAGTGCCTGGCGCTTGAGGCCGATACCAGCTTGGGGAGCGGACGCGTGACGCGGGTGCTGGAGAGGTTGATCGAAGAGCGCGGGCGGCCGGAGAACGTGCGCTCGGACAACGGCCCGGAGTTCACTTCGCGTCGCATGCTGGGATGGGCAGATGACTGGAAGGTTGGCCTGGTGCACATCCAGCCAGGAAGGCCGATGCAGAATGGACACGTCGAAAGCTTCCACGGGCGCCTGCGCGACGAGTGCCTCAACGCCCACTGGTTCCGCACCCTGAACGATGTAAGGAGCACGCTGGCAAGCTGGCGTCATGAGTACAACTGCGAGCGCCCGCACAGCTCGCTTGCCTACAGGACGCCGGAAGAGTTCCGGCGAGCAGGCTATGCAAATGTGGAAAGCACAGAACGCTTCCCACATTTACACAGCCACGACGGCGGCGGCTGCGAGTTAATCTCGGAGCCAAACCAAAACCGGGAAACTCCAGTTATCAGTGGTTGAGAAAGCGGGGGCAGGTCAGAGTCTTTCTGATTTCCCCGCTTTTGACGATGACGCTTTGTGCATCAACCCATAACATCTCCGACATGTCGTCCTTGAAGATGTTTGTTCCCTTCGGAATATCTCGGATTGCGAACACTCCTATGCCATGGATTTGAGACGGCATGAGCCTCGTATAACAATCACTGTCGGGCAAGTTAAAGGCCTTTTTGTCTTCTTCGTCATGTAACCGCCCGAGTCTCCTTAGCAAATTCATTAACCAATCTGGATCCTTCTCCGGTTGCCGTGTTCCTAACAGCTCTTCACGATAAGCCTCGTACTCAGCTTTATTATGAGAAAGCAAGTACCGGATGTCATCCAGCCATTTCCAAGAAGCGATTATCGCCAAGATTTGAATTATGAAGAAGATCGTCCAAGCTGGCCGGTAATGCAGCGCGATATGCTCCGCGATTCCGAAGAACATAAAAACAGTTCCAAAATTGTAGGCCAATAGCCACGCAAGGTATTTGTCAACGTCGTCCTCGTCCATCGCGTCGCCGTACTTTTCCAGGCTCAAAATCAAAAGCGTCATAGAGAGTGCCAGCAGTGTTACAGGCACGTACCATCGATCTCTAATTTGCTTGTCGCTGATCGCCAGCGCCAAAATTGCGCCGACCATCGCGGTCAAAATCGAGTGAAACGTCAAAACAAACGAGGAGTTATCCCGCCACGGGATGCCTTTCGATCGAGCTTCTTTCTCTTTCATCCTTTTTGTTTGCATGGCGCACCTCAATGTCGATTCTCGATAGGGTCCACCGATAACGATCCTCTAATTCCTCCGAGTCAGCGATCCTCTCGCGAACTCTTTGATGACAATCTACTAGCGGCTCCCGGCGATCATTTGGGCGGCGTGTTGGAGGCTGGTGTCGGTTACTTTTGCGCCGCTTAACATGCGGGCTACTTCGTGGGTGCGGGAGCGGTCGTCGAGGACACGGATGCGGGTGGTGGTGCGCTGGTCCTGCTCGCGCTTTTCTACGGCTAAATGCTGGTCGGCGAAGGCGGCGATTTGCGGCAGATGGGTGACGCAGAGGACTTGTTGTACGCGGCCCAGGGTTTTGAGTTTGTGGCCGACGGCTTCAGCGGCGCGGCCTCCGATGCCGATGTCGATTTCGTCGAAGACGAGAGTGCGGGGGGCGGTTTTTTTCTTCGATTTGGAGGAGGACTCTTCAACGGCCACTTTAAGGGCGAGGAGGACACGGGAGAGCTCGCCGCCCGAGGCAACTTCAGTGAGCGGCTTGAGGGGTTCGCCGGGGTTGGGCGAGATGAGGTAGGCAACGGTGTCCCAGCCTTGCGCGGTCCATCCTTCAGGGGCTAAAGCCCCTTCTTTTTTTGCGGCTTTATCGGCACGACTGAAGTCGTGCCCTTTCGCGTCGCCACGCCCTTTCGCGTCGTCTCGTCCGGTCGCGTCGTCGTGCCCGGTCGCGGGTTTTGATCCCGAGACGATGGTAGTTTTTTCCGGGCCTGAAGGCCCGCTCGATTTTGCGGGTTTATTGTCAGGGCTGAAGCCCTGACCTCCCTCCGGTGAAACTGCCTCGGCGGGCGTGACGGAGACCTGGAAGCGGGAGTTCATAGCCAGGGAGTTAATGTGGGATTCGGCTAGCTTGGCAAGTTTGGCTGCGGCGGATTGGCGCTGAGCGGTCAGAGCGGTGGCGGCTTTTTGATACTCCGCTGCGGCTTGCTCGAGATCGGCGCGGAGAGTTTTGAGGATTTCGTCGCGGTCTTCGACTTCTGCCAGCTTGCGGGCGACGTCTTCGCCGAATGCGATGACTTCGGCGACGGTTTTTCCGTACTTTCTTTTGAGGCGATCGAGGAGGGCGAGGCGGTCTTCGATTTCAGCAAGGCGGTCGGGCGAGGCATTGATGCCTTCAGCGTAGTCGCGGAGCCCAGAGGCGATGTCGGAGAGGGTGGCGCGCGCGGAGGCTAGCTGCTGCACGGATTCGGTAAAGCGGCCGTCGTAGCGGGCGAGTTCCTCGACGTTGCGAATGGCGGCTTTGAGCGCGGACTCGGCGGAGTTGCTGCCCTCGTAGAGTTCGTCGAATGCGCCGAGGGCGGCGGCGTAAAGTTTTTCGGCGTTCGAAAGGACGCGCTTCTCGGTTTCGAGGGCTTCGTCTTCGGCAGCGATGAGATGAGCCTGGTCGATCTCGTTGCGCTGATAGGTCCAGAGATCGACCATGCGGAGACGGTCCTGCTCGCCCTGGAGGAGGTCGTTGAGCTTGTCCTGGGCGGCGCGCCAGCGGGCGTAAACCTCGGCGACGGCGTCGGAGGAGATGCCGGCGAAGCGGTCGAGAAGGATGCGCTGCTGGGTGGGGTCGAAGCTGGAGAGGGTTTCGTTTTGAGCGTGGACGAGGGCGAGCTCGGGCGCGAGCTGCTTGAGGACCTGGACTGTGGCGGGCTGGTTGTTGACGAAGACGCGGCCCTTGCCGGTCGAAAGGATTTCGCGGCGAACAATGATGTCGTGAGATTCGGCGTCGATGCCGTTCGATTCAAGGATCGATTCCGCGCCGGGCGTGGACTCGAAGACGCAGGAGACGACGGCCTTGTCTGCGCCGTGGCGGACCACGTCGGCGGAGGATTTGCCGCCCATCAGGAGGGCGAGCGCGTCGACGAGGATGGATTTGCCTGCGCCGGTTTCGCCGGTGAGGAGATTGAGGCCGGGACCGAAGGAGGCGATGGCGTGATCGATGACGGCGTAGTTTTCAGCGCGGAGTTCGACGAGCATTTTTTCTGGCCTTGGACGAGAGTTCGTTGGGAAAACGGAACTTATTCGCTGTGTGACCCAGTCGAGCGCAGCATAGCATGAATGGCTGGGCTAGAGGAGGGTTGTTGTCGCGAGGGGTTCAGAGTCGTGCAATGCCACCCGTTTCGGTGCTGGGTTGAAAGGGGCAGGTTGGGGTTGTGGTATCCCACCCATTCCGCACAGAACGCGGAATGGATGGGGCACCCATCTTCGTGCTGGGTTGAAAGGGGCGGGTTGGGGTTGCGGTATCCCACCCATTCCGCACAGAACGCGGAATGGATGGGGCACCCATCTTCGTGCTGGGTTGAAAGGGGGGGGTGGGGGTTGTGGTATCCCACCCATTCCGGTCGCCGCGGCGACAACGCGGAATGGATGGGGCACCCATTTTCGTGCTGAGTTGAAATGGGCGGGTTTAGGTCTGTGGTTTCCCACATCTCAAAAGCGAGATGTGGGGCACCCATTGTCTTGATGAGTCTGCATGTGCGGGTCTGGAGACCCGCACTACAGCCGGTCTGGAGACCGGCGGTACTTGTGGAGAGGCACCCAAAGCGTTACTTGGGCGCGGGGAACGGGGTCTGATACCGTTTAAGTTGAGGTGAAGGACGATTTTTACTGCGGCGATTGTCTTTATTTTCCAGACTGACAGCGGAGCGGGCGCGCCGCCAACGACCCTGGGCTTCGGCGCACTGGCCGAGATGATCGGCAACATCGGGCCGATTGCGGTGGGCGTGCTGGGGCTGCTGCTTTTGGCCAGCCTCTACTCGTGGACGGTGATCTTCGGCAAGTGGTGGACCTTCCGCAAAGCGACGAATCAGAGCCGGAAGTTTATCCGCGCGTTTCGGAAGGCGACGCGGCTGCAGGAGATTGCGTCGCTGACCAGTGAGTACAGCGCAAGCCCGCTGGCGCAGGTCTTCGAGGACGTGTACGAGACGTACAAGCGGGTAACGGGCGGGTCGGGACCGCCGAAGAGCCTGACACCATTGGAACGTACGGCGCAGACCGCGGCCAGCGAGGCGGTGACGGCGCTGGAGCGGAGGATGACGTGGCTGGCGACGATCGGAAGCGTGAGCCCGTTTGTGGGGCTGTTCGGTACGGTGATGGGCGTGGTGGATGCGTTCCACGGGATTGGCGTGGCGGGCGGCGGGTCTCTGAAGGCCGTGGCGCCGGGCATTACCGAGGCGCTGATCACGACGGCTGCGGGATTGTTTGTGGCTGTGCCGGCGGTGGTGGCGTACAACGCGTTCTCGGCGCGGATCAGGGTCTTTGCCTCGGCCATCGACGAATTTTCGCGCGAGCTGCTGAATTCGCTTGAAGAGATGCCGATGCGGACGCAGGCGCCGCCGCGCGGGTG
>CAVXOO010000031.1:0-3389 GCA_963762945.1 uncultured Acidobacteriaceae bacterium
AAGACACGAATGCGAGTTCCAGCTGCTCCGGTACGTGCCGGATGCGGTGCGGAACGAGTATGTGTACATCGGCGCGATTTTGCGCGAGGCGGCGACGGGGGACCAGCCGGGGCATACCGAGGTGCGCTTTACGCACGACTGGCGGCGGGTGCGCTGTCTCGATCCGGATGCCGATACGGCGCTGCTCGAAGGCATGGAGAGCGAGCTCAAGCGGCGGCTCGCGGATCCTCCTCTCGATCCCGAGTCTCGCGGCAAGCTGATGCGGATTCTCGAGGAGTCGCTCTCCTTGAATGTGCAGATGACCGAGCCCAAGGCCTATCTGGCCGAGAGCATGCCCGCGGGCATGGAAGAGTTGATGCGGCTCTATGTGGAGCCGCCGGCGCGGGAGCGGGCGGCCCGCCTGAGCGGTCGCGCCGCGATCCAGTCGCAGATGCGCACCGAGTTCGAGCGCGCCGGAGTGTGGGAGCTTTTGCGCAAGCGCATTGCGGCCTCTGAGTACACGCGGCCAGGCGATCCCCTGCGCATCGATGTAGGCTACCGGCCCAACGGAGTGATACGGATGTTTCACGCCGTGAGCCTGGACTCGGGTATGGGCGCGGGATTTGGGGCGGGAATCGGTGCGGGACGCGGGACGAGAGCCGCGCCGGGAGCTACCGGCCTCGAGATGGCCAAGGTGTTGGCATTCTCGGCGGTGGCCATGCGCGCCGGCGTGGCGCGCGTGGAGAAGGCCGAGCTGGAGCTGACGGCAATTGTCGAGCCGGCCGCGCGCCTCGGCGCCACGGACGAGGCGCCGGAACGGCTGGCCATGTACCGCTTCGGCGTGGAAACCATGGAGGAGAACCAGATCCGCGTGCTGACAACCTCGGATATGGAACGCGTGGCCGCCACGGCGCGGCGCGAGCTGCGGGTGTAAGGATGTGCAGGGAGTAGGGAGTAGCCAGTAGGGAGTAGAAATGCCGGGACCCCGGGGACTTGGCGTTAAGGGTGCACCGGCCTGCGGGGCTACGGGGCTGCGGGACTCGAATGGCGTGAGTGTGGATACGCGTACGGATCACACACCCAGACTCGCACTCACACTCGCACCGGGCTCTACCCCGATCATTGAGACCTGTAACCCGATACCCGACATCCGGCCCCTGAAAAAAAGTTCAGAGAATTTGCCGATAATTTCCCCGCTTCGCGGTAGGATCGATTTTGTTGAGGTAATTCAGGCAGTTCGATGCCGTTGATGGAGCAATGAGCTCGCGGCAGAGAGCGGCCGAAGGAAGTTGAACGATTGGAGATGGGCATGGCCTAAGGGCTGTGCCCTTTTGTTTTGGGAGCAAAGTTCGGAGCAGGTTTCGGACGGGGTTCCGGTCGAGGGTTCGAAGCAGAGTTCAAAACCGAGTTCGGAGCCTGGTACGGAACAAGGTTCGGAACAAGGTTCGGAACAAGGTTCGGAACAAGGAAGGTGCGCGTGAGGGTAGGCGAGCAATTGCGGGAGATGTGGCGCGGAGTGGGTCGTGGCGGCCGCGGCAGAGAGGCCCAGGCGGCGGAGATCGAATCCGCGGAGTTGGCAGCCGCGGCGGAGGCGGAGCGCAAGACACTGGCTCTGCCCGCGATCCTGAGCCCAGTGCAGTTTCCGGGGCGGAGCCTGCCCAAGCCGACGCCGGTGAATCTGCGGCGGTTCGCGGAGACGCCGGTGGTGCGGAGGGCGATCAATGTGATCAAAGATCGCATTGCGGCCATGGACTGGCAGGTGCGAGTGCGTCGCGGGGTTGAAGCCGGGGAAGTAGCTTTTTTGCCCCGCAAGCTGAAGGCGCTGCGACGGGTGCTCGAAGAGCCGAACCCGACCGACAGCTTTCGCACCCTGATGGAGCAGGCCATCGAGGATGCGCTGACGGGAGGCTTCGGAGCCATCGAGATGGAGCCGACCGGCGATCCGGAGCGGCCGGCGATGCTGTGGGCGGTGGATGGGGCGTCGATCCGCATCAACGCCAGGTGGGACGGGCAGGAAGATGTGCCGCGTTATGCGCAAGCCATGCCGGGACAACTGGAGTCGAGCGCGATCGATCTGCTGGACCGCCAATTGATGTACATCCGCATGAATCCGCGCAGTTTTACGCCCTTCGGGCTGGGTCCGCTGGAAGTTGCATTCGAGACCGTGAATCAGTTTCTGAGCGCGCACCGCTTTGCGGGCAAGCTCGCGGCAAATTCGGTGGCGCAGTATGCGCTGTGGCTGAACGAGGCCACGCCGGCGCAGCATGACCGGCTGATCCACTGGTGGCAGGACGAGATTGAGGGCACGGGGCGCGTGCCGATCCTCTCGTCCGAGCAGAAGCCCGAGGTGCTGCGCTTTGCGCAGGGTACGGACGCGGACTTGCGGCTAGCCTGGCAGGAGTTCCTGATTCGAATGGTTGCAAATGCATTCGGCCTGCCGCCCCTGATGCTTGGCCTGGAAGCCGACGTGAATCAATCGACGGCATCGGAGATGGCCGATGAGGCCTTTCGCGGCGCCATCTCGCCGATGGCGCTCTTGCTGGCCCAGCACCTTACCCGGGACCTTATCTCGAAATGTATCGGCTGGCAGGAGTTCGAGTTCGTCTTCAACGAGCTTAGCGCGCGCGACGAGCTGACGGAGCTGCAGGTACAGGTGCAACTGCTGCAGGCGGGCGTGCTGACAGTCAACGAGGTGCGGGCCATGCGGGGGCTGGCGCCGATGGAACAGCAACAACAGCCGCTAGCTTCCAGCTCCTAGCCGCTGGCTGATCGTGCCGAAACAATTACTGAATCCGACTCCGCCTTTATGACGGGATCGATGCAGCAAACAGCAGCACCATGGAGCTAGAAGCTAGCAGCTAGTAGCTAGAAGCTGTCTTTTGAGCGGAGCGAGCAGATGCGACTGGAAGCAATGGCGGTGGAGTTTCCTCATGTGGACAAGCACCCGAACCGGGTGCCGTTCGAGGGCATATTGACAGTGGTGAATGCGGCCAGCGACAAGGCGCCGGCAGGGGCGCGCGGGCATCGCGTGATGCTGACGCGCGAGGCGGCGGAAAAAGCGCTGCCATCGCTGCTGGGTATGGCGGTAGATTACCGGCCGGGCTGGGACGGGCACGACGCGCGGCGCAAAATTGGTCTGCTGACCGAGGCGAACGTCATCGGGCAGCGGCTGGTGGTGCGCGGATATCTCTATGCGCGCGACTTTCCCGAGGTGGCGACGGCCATCGCGGCGCACGCGCCCCAGACCATGGGCATGAGCTACGAGCTGGCCGATGCGCACGTCGAGGACATGAGGGCCGAGGTGTGGAAGCTGACGCGCGTGACGTTTACCGGCGCGGCGATCCTGCTGCGCGACAAGGCGGCTTACCGGGCAACAAGTTTTCGCATGGCGAGTTAGCGGGAAACAGCGG
>CAVXOO010000032.1:0-6465 GCA_963762945.1 uncultured Acidobacteriaceae bacterium
TCCAGCGGCTGCAACTGTCTGGCGAATCTGCCGAAAACCAGCCGAAACGACTGCCACCCGCTACAGTATCCGCTACACTCGCGGGACCGGTTGCCGTAAGTCATTGAAGGGCCTGTAGCTCAACGGTTAGAGCAGGGGACTCATAATCCCTTGGTTGGGGGTTCAAATCCCTCCGGGCCCACCATTCGATGGAGCAGACGCTCGCTCATCGCTCCGGTTTTCCAGATCTTCCCTCGAATTCTTTCCCGATGTTTATTTGCTGGAAACGGACTGCCGACGCGGCCTCATCTCTCGACCAGCAATCTACTGGCATAGAAAAAGGGCAGGCCGCCGAAGCAGTCTGCCCTTTTGAATCCCAGGAGTTTGTAGCCTGGCGCAATTACTGCCCGTGGTGAGCAGCGGAGGGTTTGCCCGGCACGTGGTGCACGGGACCCTTCTTGACCTGCTGCACGAATCCACCGCTCAGCACGATCTGCGCCGTCGGGCCTACCGAACCGGCTGCCGCGACCTTGGTGTAGGTGTCGTAGGTTCCGTCCAACTCCACAGCATTGGGCTGCAGCCCGAGCACTGCGCCCGGCGCCGGAGCTTCCTTGCAGGAGAGCGGCTCCTTGAGGTTGACGTTGAAATCGGCGTGCTGATTGTCCTTGGCGTCCTGCGTCACGGCGACGTTGAAGGCTGCCACGGAAGGCTCGATCAGGATCTTGTGCAGCTTCGCCGCCGGCTCCGTCAGCACATCGCCCATGGCATCGGTATCGGCCTTGACGCCGTTGGCCAGGATGTAAGCCTGCGCGTCTTTGATCCTCAACTCCGTAGGTGCGATGGGAACCGCGGTGCAGGCCACGGAGTTGGCCAGCTTGACCTCAAACTCCTTCGGCTTGGGCGAGGCCGCTGTAATCACGGTAATCTTCAACACGCTGGCGGGATCGGAGATCACATTGCCTGGAACCGGAGTGGTCTTGCCCTTGAGCGTAGCCCAGAGCCCAGCGGCATCGTCAGCCGATCCGTTGGCCAAAATGAACTCGATGTCTTCCAGGTTCAGATTGCCTGGAGTGCTGGTGATATAGGCGTGGTGGGCCAGTTCCTCGGGCGTTGGTGCAGGCGCAACGGTGAAGCCCGCGGGCGGAAAGAGCGTGGCCTGCGCCTGTGCCTTGATGTCGTTAATCTGCTTGGTAATCGCGGCTTCTGAGTCGAGTGTGCCGTGATAGTGCTTATAGCGGTAGTCCAGTTGCGCCTCGATGGCGGGCTTAAAGCCGGCGGGAGCGTAGTCCCATGCACGGGCGTAGAACCAGACGGCCTTGACCTCGTCGCGCGAGGGGCCCGGCTTGGAGTAAGCCTGGGCGAGTTGCAGTGTGTCAACCAAACAGGGGCCAGGCCTCGCGCAGTCGTCCTGCGAATACTGCATCAACTCGGCCGTGTACTCCTTGATGGCATCCGCGAAATCCTTTTTCGAGACCATGTCGTCGAAGGCGATGGCGGATTCGAAGTTGGCCGTCAGAGTTTTCCAATCGCTGTCCGACATGCTGTCGGGCTTGGGAATTCCGAGGCCTTTCTGAGCCAGGACTCCGGAGTCGTCGCAGCTCTGCGTATCGGTGGCCGAGCCGCTGGGATCGAGACTCTTGCTGCACTTCGCCTTCTCCGCATAGACAGCTGCGAAAATGGCTTTCTCGTTTTTGGGATCGACCTGCAGCAGGGCAATCGCTGCTTTGTAGGCGCCGTCCAAATTCCCGGACTGCTCGTAGCAATCGATCTCCTGATCGAGCGCGGCCGACTTGGCTGTGCTTTGCGGATAGGCCTTTAGAAAACTCTCGAGCGCCGCGCATTTCTGCGCCGGATCGTTCTGAGTGCTGGCGTTTTGATAAGCGTTGAACTCGGCCGGATCCTGAATCTGAATGGTCTGGCTTGAGCTCAGAGCGCGAAGTGCTGGCGTGGAAGCAAGGCATATGCCTGCCAATGCCATCGCAGATGCAAAGACTAACTTATTCATGCAATGCTCCTGGGAACTACCTAAATGAAATCTCAAATTGCTCCTCCGCCGGCAGAGGTCAAGCCATCTGACTCGGCGGTTGGGCGCTTCGGTAACGGATAATACGATACCACGGCTAAGCGATGCTGCGTAGGGGGATTATAGAGAGCCAATCTGCCCCTGACAAGCAAGCTCCGGCGGGGAGGGGAGCCGGGTCCTCTCCCACAGTAACACGGCCTGCTCCAGGGCGCGGGCACCGCCTTGCCCAACCCGAGAGAGCCTCCAGCAGGCCGCGATGCGCCGCGGGAATCGAGTGAAGAAGCGGGCTCGAGTCCCCACTCCTCCGCCATTCGATACCGGGAGAATGGGGAACCAATCGGTTCCGCATTGCGGTCTATCGATTTAGGACGGAGGTGCGCCCTCACTTTTTGGCTGGGAATCGGGCGCGGCGGGGGTGACATCTTCGAATGGGTTAGGAAGCGGCGGCGCGATAAGGGCGTCCAGGTGCTTCCTTCCGGCCTCGGCGAGTTGCGGGTTGACTTTGCCCCGCTGGCCCTGGCAATGCCTGTAGAGTTCAACGCCAAGCCGGGATGGCGTGACATCGAAGCTGTCGATCTCGCGGTAGGAGGTGAAGTCAAAAAGCTTATTGAGCAGCCCCAGGTTGAATAAATATGCCAGATCGGTGGCGTTGCGCGCCAGGTCGGTCACACTGGTGAGTTTCGTAATCTCGTCGGGGCTCAGAACCACGGGAGCAGGCGTGAAATCGCCGCTCGCCGGCACGGCCTTCAAGGCGCGCTCGCACGCGTGAACGAAGATCTTGGCCTGGTACGTCGTGAGCTGAGTGAGCAGGTCGACAAGAACCAGGTTCGAGTCGTCAGGCTCATCCACCGTGCAGGACGACAGGAAGAGACCCTCCCAGAGTTGCGCGATCAGTTCGTCGGGAGCCCAGGAGCCATCGCGCAGGAGGTTTGCCACCAACTTGGGATGGGCGCGCAGGCGGCCCGCATCGGGATCGGCGGCAAGCAGATTCTCGGTATGGCTCGCGATTCTGAACAACATGTTGCTGCGGTTCTGGTCGAGGTGCCCATCGAGCAGAAGCATGGCCTCTTCCGCACCTGACGGGCATAGGCGGCACAGAAACAGGACAACGCGGAGGGTACGAATCACCTGGACGACATGCTCGGCATCGGTGAGAACCACGGCGCCGCGGACCAGAACCTCCCAAAGTTCCGCGTCGAGGCCCGAGGGCAGAACAAACATGAGCCCGGCGCCAAACTCGTCCTGGCGGATCACGTGGGCCTGCATGTTAATCCGCAGCTCCGAGCTTGCTTCAGAGTCGCCTTCAATCTGGAGTTTGAGGTTGAAGAGCTGGCCGACATCGAGGTGCTCTTGGATGCCCAGGTAGATGCCGTTGGAGCTGATGTTTTTGATGGTGGCTTGCTTGGAGGGGGAGTCGGTCCCATAAAAGGCCGTTAGCCCGCTTACGGGCCAACGATCGGCCCGCGGCACATGCTTCTTGCCCAATCTCTGGAAGTCACGCTTCAGATCGCTCAGCCAAGCCATTGCACAAAGACTCCCGGTTCAACATGCCAGCGTGATTACCTGGCGGGGTTCGGAAACCAACTCGGCGCCAACAACGCAGGGCCGTCGATGCGATCCCGCAAGAGGCATCATCGCCTGAGAGCACGATAACACTCCAGCCGGGCGAGGAAAGTGGATTTCGACAGGAGCGCGAACCATCGTTACCACCCGGAAGTGACCGGCAGAATGCGGCCAGGCGACGGTTTTCCGCCGAGCGCCAATTCCCCGCCGGCAGAGGCTATTGCAGCAGCCGCACCAGTTCGGCCTGCTCGGCCAGAAAGGCGTCGTGGCCGTGGTCGCTCTGCATCTCGCGATAATCGGCCTGTGCGCCGGCCTTGCGGATGGCTTCGGCAAAGCCGCGCACATCCTCGGCCGGAAAAAGCCAGTCGGTGCTGATGCCGACGAAGCTCAGCTGTGCGCGAATGCGGCCGAATGCCTCCTCGGGAGAAGCGTAGCCGCGGACCGGGTCCCAGGTATCCATGGCGCGCAGTATGGCCAGGTAGGCATTGGCGTCGAAGCGGTCGATGAAGCGCTCGCCCTGGTGGTCGAGGTAGCCGCCGATGTCGAACCGCCCGCCGATAAGGCCGCCGAAAGCGCCTTCGGCCACATAGGGGTCCTCGCCGCTGCGATCGGGATTGCGCCCGTAGCGCTCGTTAAAGAGCGGAGCGGATTTGTAGCTGATCATGGCGATTTGGCGTGCCAGCGACAGCCCGCGGCGCGGCGGCCGCTGCGGCAGATAGCGCCCGCCGGCCCACTCGGGATCGTGCTGAATCGCCTGGCGCTGCAGATGATTGAGAGCCAGTCCCAATGCTGAAAGCGGCGTGACGCCGATGATGAGGGCGCGCTCCACGCGCTCGGGATGGAGGATGGTCCACTCCAGGGCTTGCATGCCGCCGATGGACCCGCCCAGCACCAGGCGCAGCTTGCGAATGCCCAGCGAATCAAGCAGCCGCGCCTGCGCGCGCACGTTGTCGCGGACGCCGACCAGGGGAAAATCCGGCCCGTAAAGCGAGCCCGTCTCGGGATGGACGGAGCCAGGCCCCGTGGAGCCGTAACAGGAGCCCAGCATGTTGATGCAGATGACAAAATCGTGCTCCAGCGAGAGCACCGCGCCGGGAGCAAAAATCTCCGGCCACCACGAGCCGACCAGCGCCGAGCCCGAGAGTGCGTGGCAAACCAATACAGCATTGTCCCGCGCTGCATTCAACCGGCCGTAGACGGCGTAATGCAGCGTGGGACAGATGAGGGCATGGCCGCACTCGAGCGGCAGGGAGCCGTCGAGGACAAAGTCGCCTTCGTAGGTTGGCTCGATCGTTTTTGGCGGCGAAGCGCCGCTGCGGCTAAATGGATCGGACATAAAAACAGCTTCTAGCTTCTAGCTCCTAGCTTTCCGCGCCCTGAATCGGAACTTCGTTCAACAACGCACTGTCATCCTGAGCGGAGTTTGCCGCGTTTTTTGCGGCGAACGCAGTCGAAGGATCCGTGGTTGCTTTTCTGCGAATCCCGGTGTCGCCGCCCAGGATGTACAGCCATATCCCCATCCGCCCTTGCTTCCATCGCTTTGCTCAAACCTTCACGCCCGCAAGACCGGAGCTAGAGGCTAGAAGCTAGCGGCTAGAAGCTGTACTTCTCATTGTGCCGCATGAGCCTCGGCAGCGGCTGCGAATTTGTGTCCATTCGCAGCCTCGATGGCCTGATCGAGATCGGCCAGGATGTCGCGAATGTCCTCGATGCCGATCGAAAGCCGCACCAGTTCCGGCGTAACTCCGGTCGATGCCTGCTCCTCGGCCGAGAGCTGCTGATGCGTGGTTGACGCCGGATGAATCACCAGCGACTTGGCGTCGCCGATGTTCGCGAGCAAAGAAAACAGCTCCAGCGTGTTGATGAACTTTTTGCCCGCATCGTACCCGCCGCCCGATTTTCCAGCTTTGATGCCGAAGGTGACGAGGCCGCTCGCGCCTTTGGGCAGATACTTCTTTGCCCGCACGGCATAAGCACTCGACGCGAGGCCGGGATAATTGACCCACTCCACGCCGGGATGCTGTTCGAGGTGCTTCGCCACGGCCAGCGCATTCGCGGAGTGGCGCTCCATGCGCAGATGCAGCGTTTCAATGCCCTGCAACAACAGGAACGCGTTGAACGGCGAAAGCGCCGCGCCGGTGTCGCGCAAGCCCTGCACACGCGCCTTGAGGATGAAAGCCAGCGGCCCGAAGGCCTGGGCGTAGATCAGGCCATGATACGAGGGATCGGGCTCGGTGAATTCCTTGAAGCGGCCTGAAGCGGCCCAGTCGAATTTGCCGGCGTCCACAATCACACCGCCGATGGCCGTGCCGTGGCCGCCGAGATACTTGGTGGCCGAGTTCACCACGATGTCCGCGCCCCACTCGATAGGCCGCACCAGCGCCGGCGAGGCAGAAGTGTTGTCGATGATCAGGGGCAGCGGCGGTCAGTTGCCCTGAGCCGATGCCGTTGGCAATACGGTTCTGCTGATTGTGTTCGCGCTGGCCGACGGCCGGCGCCGGCTAGCTCCAGGGCTGCGATTGAGGTTGGCTCTGCTGAGCAAAGGCCGATCCCGAGGCAATCAGGGCGGCCACGGCAAGCGTAAACAAGGTGCCCTGCATGAGGTTCCTCCACGGGCCTTTTGATTTTTGAAGTCCCGGCCCATGTTAGCTCCAGACCCGCAGCGCAAAAACAAGTTGTGGGAACTTTGGTCGCTCGCGCGCGAAAATGCAATCTCTCTCGCGCAAGAAGTTCTCGCGCGAAAAGTCTGTCCTTCACGCGCAACTTTCCCGCGAGGGTTGGTGTTCAATGCAAATTTGCTTAAGGAAACTTAGTTGCCGTCGGAGCGCGGATGCGCGGCCCTCCAGGCAACGACACGATCCTCGACATCGGAGAGTTGATAGGAAGTGATGCGCTCGCCG
>CAVXOO010000033.1:0-5861 GCA_963762945.1 uncultured Acidobacteriaceae bacterium
CGACAGGGGTCAGCACCTTGCCCAACTCGAATCCGGCCGAGAAAAACTTGTAGTCCGAGCGATCGCCGACGCCCGTTCCCCAATTCACAAAGGGGCCGAACTCCCAGCTCTGGTGGCTCCGCACTTCGGCGACTGGATTGCTAGCAACGTTGCCGTTCGTCTGAGGGTTCGCCGGTGTCTGGCCGACGGCCGTCATCGCCGCTGAAAGCGATGCAAACAAAAAAACAAATCCTTGCAGTCTTCTCAAGCTTTTCCCCACCCTTCAATCCAGAGCTTTTTGAATGGCCTTCCTTTGTTCCCTTCCAGAATCCCTGGCGCGCAGTTCATGCTCGATGGAGCGGCACGGTCCCAGACTCGACCAAAAAAAGACCGCCACAACCGGGCGGCCTCGTCTTGCGCTGCCACGCGGCCGATCAGCCGGCCGCATGCTCCATCTGTTCAGCGTCCATATCGAAGTTCGAGTAGACGTTTTGCACGTCGTCCAGATCCTCGAGGACCTCCAGCAACCGCACCATCTGGTTGGCGGCATTGCCTTCCAGCTTTGTATACGTCAACGCAACCATGGTGACTTCGCTCATCACCGTCGCAATCCCCGCCGCCTTGATGGCCGCGGCAACCGCCTCATGCGCGCCCGGATCGGTAACAATCTCCCAGGTCTCGCCCTCGTCGTTCAGGTCTTCTCCGCCGTTCTCCAGTACGATGTCCATCAGCTTTTCTTCCGTGGCTGCGGACTTCTCTACGGCAATAAGACCCTTCTTCGAAAACATGAATCGGACCGAGCCCGACTCCCCAAGATTCCCGCCATTTTTTGCGAAGCCGTGACGGATTTCACTCACTGCCCGGTTACGGTTATCCGTGAGTACGTCCACAATGATGGCGACCCCGCCGGGGCCGTAGCCCTCAAACGAGATTTCCTCATAGCTCACGCCTTCGAGCTCGCCGGTGCCACGCTGAATCGCCCGCTTGATGTTGTCCTGCGGCATATTCTCGGCCTTGGCGGCGGCTACAGCAGTGCGGAGCCTGGCATTAGTGTCAGGATTGCCCCCGCCCTTGGCGGCGACTGCAATTTCCTTGAGGAGACGCGTGAAAATCTTGCCGCGCTTAGCATCCAGCGCGCCCTTTTTGTGCTTGATGGTGGCCCATTTCGAGTGGCCAGACATAGGAACCTCAGAAGCGATGAAGATAGCGGTGTTTATTCGACACCCGACAAGTGAGTATACCATTCGCGGCGTAGAGCAAAATACTGCGCAGGAGGATGTTTAACCTGCAGAATCTTGTCTGGGCCGCAGGCCATTCCGATGGTTTTGGCCAGCCTGGCTTTAGGGGAAAACCTCGGCATCCCGAAGTCTTGCGCCATTTCGATCCTTTTCGGAAACGATGGCATCCGTTTCCGCGACCGGCCAGGGGATGGCCAGATCCGAATCGTTCCAGAGAATCGTCCGCTCGCCCTCGGGGGAGTAATAGTCCGTCACCTTGTAGGCAAATCCTGCTTCGTCGCTCAGCACCAGGAAGGCGTGCCCGAAACCTTCGGGAATCCAGAGCATTTTGCCGTTTTCGCCGCTCAGTTCCACGGTCATATAGCGGCCAAACGCGGGCGAGCTGCGGCGCAGGTCCACGGCCACATCGAACACCGAGCCGTGCGTCACGCGCACCAGCTTTCCCTGCGGCTGGACAATTTGATAATGGATGCCGCGCAGCACGTTCTTCTTCGACAGCGAAAAATTGTCCTGCACCCAATTCGTGGGCAGGCCGGCCTCGGCGAACTGGCGCAGGTTGAAGGTCTCGAAAAATGCTCCGCGATCGTCGCGATAAATTTTCGGAGTCAGCAGCAGCACGCCGGGTAACGAAGTGGCTTCGATCTTCATGGTTCGCTTCCCGCCGCAAAATAGGGCTCGCGCAGCAGCGCCAGCAGGTATTGCCCGTAGCCGCTCTTGGCGATGGGCTGTGCCAACGCTTCAAGCTGCGCGGCGTCGATGAATCCCTGCCTGTAAGCGATCTCTTCCGGGCACGCGATGTTCAGCCCCTGCCGCCGCTCGATGGTGTGGACGAACAGTGCGGCTTCGAGGAGCGAATCGTGCGTACCCGTGTCGAGCCACGCCATGCCGCGGCTCATGATTTCCACCTTCAGCTTGCCGGCCTCGAGATAGCGCCGGTTCAGGTCTGTAATCTCAAGTTCGCCGCGCGCCGAAGGCTTGAGCGATTCGGCAATCTTCACAACGTCGCGGTCGTAAAAATACAAACCCGTGACCGCGTAGCGCGACTTCGGCGACTTCGGCTTCTCTTCAAGGCTCACGGCGCGGCCGGCCTGGTCGAACTCCACCACGCCGTAACGCTCCGGATCTTCCACCGGGTAGGCAAATACCGTCGCGCCATCTTTGAGCTTTGCGGCCGTCTGCAACTGCTTTGAAAATCCCTGGCCATAGAAGATGTTGTCGCCCAATACAAGCGCACTGCTGTCGCCCGCAATAAAATCGCGCCCGATGAGGAATGCCTGCGCCAGCCCGTCGGGGCTCGGCTGCACGGCATAGCTGAATTCGAGGCCCCAGCGATGGCCGTCGCCCAGTAGCTCCGCAAATCGTCCCGTATCCTGCGGCGTGGAGATGATGAGGATTTCCCGCAATCCCGCGAGCATGAGCGTCAACAGCGGGTAATAAATCATCGGCTTGTTGTAGACGGGCAGAAGCTGCTTCGACACCACATGAGTCACGGGATAGAGCCGCGTCCCCGATCCGCCTGCAAGAATGATGCCTTTCATAGAACGATCCTTCTAGTGTTCGGAGTTCATGATTGCACAGTCCGCGCACAGCCGGTGCGGGCGAGGACGCCTGCACAACAGCCGGTCAGGAGACCGGCGCTACATCTGGTCGCTCATAGTTCCGCTCGCTCGGCATAGTTCTTTTCGATCCAGTCGCGATAAGCGCCGGTGCGCACGCTTTCTATCCACGCAATGTTTTCGAGATACCAGCGAACGGTCTTGCGCAGTCCGGACTCAAAATGCTCGGCTGGCTTCCAGCCCAGTTCGCGCGTGATCTTACTGGCGTCGATGGCGTAGCGGCGGTCGTGGCCGGGCCGGTCTTGAACGTAAGTGATCAGCCCGCGCCTCGGTGCGGCACCCACTTCCGGCCGCATCTCGTCCACCAGGTCGCAGATGGCCGACACCACATCGATATTCGCGCGCTCGCTGTTGCCGCCGATGTTATACGTTTCGCCGGGACGGCCGCTTTCGAGAACCCGCCGGATGGCCGCGCAATGATCTTCGACAAACAACCAGTCGCGCACGTTCTTCCCATCGCCATACACCGGGAGGGGGTTGCCTTCGAGAGCATTCAGAATCACGAGCGGAATCAATTTTTCCGGAAACTGAAACGGCCCGTAGTTGTTCGAACAATTGGTCGTCAGCACAGGCAGCCCGAAGGTATGAAAGTAGGCTCGGGCCAAATGATCCGACCCGGCCTTCGACGCCGCATAGGGACTGTTGGGCGCGTAGGGAGTGGTTTCACTGAAAGCCGGGTCGTTGGGGGCGAGCGTGCCGTACACCTCATCTGTAGAGACGTGCAAAAAACGGAAGGCCGCGCGGCCGGCATCGTCCAGCTCCGCCCAGTAGACACGCGCCTGCTCCAGCAACGTGAAGGTTCCCATCACATTGGTCCGGACAAAGGCTTCTGGCGAAACGATGGAACGGTCCACGTGGCTCTCGGCCGCAAAATGCACGATCGCCCTGGGCCGGTGCTTGCGCAAAAGCGACGCGACAAGCTCCGCATCGCAGATGTCTCCGCGCACAAAGGTGTAGCGCGGATCGCTCTCGACGGAAGCGAGGTTGGCGGCATTGCCCGCATAGGTCAGCAGGTCGAGATTCACGGCCGCGGCGCCATTCACCAGCGCTCCGCCACGCGCCTTCATCCAGGCGAGCACGAAGTTTGAGCCGATGAACCCCGCTCCGCCGGTGATCAGAATCGTCTCGTTCAAGGATTGCATTCGAACCGAGTATACGGCACAAAACACGTCACATGCGCAGTAAGAATACTCCCAACTATCGGCACCGGTCTCTCATGATGAAAGGAAGTTCTGCGTTTTCGGGAGATTTTAGTTATATTAAAAACAGCGCAGGTTTCGGATGCGGCCGGATCTGCTCACGCAAAGCTCTCGACTCAGCGCAGGGCGATTTTCATGACTGAAATCGCAGAGCGGTTGTGTATTTGGAATTCCGCAACCAAAATTCTGCTCGTAAGGGCTGCCATGGAACACTCAGATTGTCGTCTCCGCGCTCCGCAACCGCAGGGCCTCTATCATCCACGGGATGAGCACGACGCCTGCGGCATGGGCCTGGTCGCCAATATCCGCGGCGAAAAGAGCCACGAGATTATTCGCAAGGGTCTTGAGGTGCTGATCAACCTTACGCACCGCGGCGCGGCGGGCTGCGACCCGGAGACGGGCGATGGCGCCGGCATCCTGATTCAGATTCCTCATGCCTTTTTTGTGCGCGAATGCGCAGAACTGGGCATCATGCTGCCCGAAGCTGGCGCTTACGGCGTCGCCATGTGTTTTTTGCCCGTGGAAAAACACATCCGCCTGCAGTGCGAAGGCATCTTTGAGCGCATCGCCCAGGAAGAGGGCTGCCAGGTTCTGGGATGGCGCGACACGCCAGTGAACGGCGATGCCGTGGGGCGCGAGGCGCGCAGCTCCCAGCCTTATATCGAGCAATTGTTCCTCGGCCGTCCACAGGGCCTTGACGAGGATGCCTTCGAACGGCTCCTTTATCGCGTGCGCCGCCGGACCGAGAATGAAATCGCGGCCTCTGAGATCGAGGACAAGGAGACTTTTTACTCTCCGTCCTGCTCCTGCCGCACGATTATTTATAAGGGCCTGATGCTGGCCCCGCAGATTGAGAAGTTTTATTTTGAGCTGGCTAACCCGCTCGTGACCAGCGCCCTGGCCCTCGTCCATCAGCGCTTCTCGACCAACACGTTTCCGAGCTGGAAGCTGGCCCATCCCTACCGCTATATCTGCCATAACGGCGAGATCAACACCATCCGCGGCAACGTCAGTTGGATGAATGCGCGCCAGTCCGTTCTTGCCAGCCCGCTCCTCGGCGACAAGATCGGCGACCTCTATCCAGTGGTTGTGCCGGGCGGCAGCGACTCGGCTTCGCTCGACAACGCTGTTGAATTCCTCTACCAATCCGGCCGTTCTTTGCCCCACGTCATGGCCATGCTCATTCCCGAGGCCTGGTCGGGCAATCCGGATATGGACGAGGAGAAGCGCGCCTTTTACGAGTACCACGCCTCGCTGATGGAGCCGTGGGACGGTCCCGCGGCCATCGCATTCACTGACGGCAAGGTGATTGGCGCAACGCTCGACCGCAACGGACTTCGCCCCGGCCGCTACATCGTTACCAAGGACGATCTGGTAGTGCTCGCGTCTGAAGCCGGCGTGATCGACGTTCCTGCCGAGGATATTCTCAAGAAGGGCCGCCTGCAGCCCGGCCGCATGTTCCTGGTCGATACGGTCGAGCAGCGCATCGTCTCCGACGGCGAGACCAAGAAGGCGTTGGCGGATCGCAAGCCTTACGGCGAGTGGCTGAAAGAGCAGCAGGTCACAATGGACGATCTGCCCGAACCGGCGCGCGTCATCGCCTCGAATCCAGAAACCTTGCTGCGCCGCCAGCGCGCCTCGGGATACAGCGAAGAGGATCTGCGCATCCTGATGACGCCGATGGCCGTCGATGGCGCGGAGCCGGTGGGCTCGATGGGCACGGATGTGCCCCTGGCCTGTCTCTCCGACCGCCCGCAGCAACTCTTCAACTACTTCAAGCAGCTTTTCGCTCAGGTCACGAATCCGCCCATCGACCCTATTCGCGAAGA
>CAVXOO010000034.1:0-4503 GCA_963762945.1 uncultured Acidobacteriaceae bacterium
CCAATTGCTAAGCCGCGCCCCTCATCTCCCGCGCGCGCCGCCTCCACCGCGGCATTCACCGCCAGGAGGTTGGTCTGGAAGGCGATTTCGTCGATGGTAGAGATGATGTCGGAAATCCTGGCCGAAGACGCATTGATCTCCGTCATGGCCGTGATCGCGGTCGAGACCACGTCCTGCCCCTGCAGGGCGGAGTCTTTCGAGCAATCCGCAAGCTGGCTGGCTTGGCTGGCGTTGTCGGCGCTATGCCGCACCGTCGCGGTAATCTCCTCCAGGCTGGCCGCGGTCTGTTCGAGGCTGGCAGCCTGCTCCTGGGCGCCGGCGGCGATCGATTCGGCCGCGGCCGCAGACTGCTGCGAAGAGCAACTCACATGTGCCGCACTGTGGGCTACCTCTTGCATGGCGGCGTTAAGCTTCTCCACGGCCCGATTCAGCGCCTGCGCCATTCGTCCCACTTCATCCCCGGTCTCCACTTCGAGCGAGACCGTCAGGTCGCCGTCGGCAACTCTCTCGAGCACCGCCACGGCCCGCCCCAGGGGGAAAGAGAACCCACGCGCGATGACGATACTTAAAATCAATCCAAGCAGCAGCGAGACGATTGACGCGCTGAACATCAGGATGCGCGCCGCCTGATACGCCTTGTCGTTGGCCTGGAACTGCAGTTCCGCATGATCGGTTTTCAGAGTTCGGGCCACGTTACTGGCGTCGAGAATGATGGACCGGAAGTGAACGCAGGCCGCCAGCGCCACATCCGCCGCTGCCATATCTCTGGCCCCGAGCGCGCGAAACAGGTCAGCCTGCACACGCTCATAGTCCGGCAATGCGTTGCGAATGATGGACAGTTGCTCCCGCCCCTTGTCGGTCACAAAGAGCTTGTCGGCAGCGTCGAGATCGGCGTGGAGATTGACCATACTGGCCAGCTCGTCTTTTTCCGAAGCTGCGATAGCGGCGCTGTCGGAGAAGCGTGCAAACGCGTTGAGGTCGTCGCCCCTGATCGTGGTCACATCGATCGTGATTCGATCCGCATGAGTCGCGCCAACCATGTCCACGTGATAAAGCGAATCGACGCGGCCGTTGGCCTCGCTCAGATTGCTGATGGCCAGATAGCTGATGCCAAGGGTCACAAGCAACCCCACTCCGAACGCGCTCATCAGGCGCGGCATGGCATTGAGATTCCTAAACCAGTTCATGGGCCGATCCTCTTCTTTCTGGTTTCGCTGACGACTGTGCCCAGACAGAATGTGCCAGAGGCGCAGCCTGTTGGGGAATACCGCTGGGAGTTTGAAGCGAGAACAGGTCCAACGCGCCGATTGCCGTCACGTCGACGATGGGAGCCACACGGCCATCGCCCAGGATGGTCGCGCCCATCAAACCCTCCACCTTCCGTAAATGCCGTTCCAGGCTCTTGATCACCACCTGCTGCTGACCCAGAAGCTCATCGATCACAAGCCCTACCTTGCGGCGGCCGGTCTCGACGATCACCACCAGTCTGCGATTGCGGCTTTGCGCTTCGGTCGCTTTCGCGCCTGCCGGCTCCTCTCTCAACCCCAGGAACCTGGACAGCCGCAACAGAGGAACCGGCTCTGCGCGAACCAGAACCACTTCGCCCTGTTCGGCAACGCGGACAATTTGCTGGTCGCGCAAAGGCACGGCCTCAATTACCGAGAGGAGCGGCAGTACAAGCGTCCGGTCGCCGACGCGCACCAGCAGCCCTTCCAGAATTGCCAGGGTGAGCGGCAGCTCAATCGACACCGTCGAGCCGCGCCCTGGTTCGCTGGCCAGCATCACCGCGCCATCCAACTGCTGAACGCTCCGCCTGACCACGTCCATTCCCACCCCGCGCCCGGAGAGATCGCTCACTTCGTCCTTCGTTGAAAATCCCGGCTCGAAGATCAACATCCGCAGTTGTTCGGCGTTCAGTTGCGAATCCGGGCCAATCAAGCCGCGCTCGACTGCCTTCTGGCGCACCGAATCGGTATCGATTCCGGCTCCATCATCCGCAATCTCGATCACAACTTTGCCCGAGCGGTGAAAGGCCCGCAACGTAATCACGCCCTCTTCGGGCTTACCCGCCGCCTTGCGCGCGTCGATTGACTCGATGCCGTGGCCGGCGGCGTTGCGAATCAGGTGCGTCAGCGGATCGCCCAGCAACTCCAGCATGCTCTTGTCGATCTCCGTCTCTTCTCCGCTCACCTCCAGGCGAATACGTTTACCGGTAGACTGAGCCAGGTCGTAGACCGGGCGCGAATATCTCCGGAAGAGCGTTCCGATCGGCAGCATGCGAATTCCCATCACCTGTTCGTGCAGCTCCCGCGTGTTGCGCTCCATCGCCGCTACCGCCTCACGCAGTTTGGGCAGACAGGCCGGCTCGAACTCCGCGACCATCTGCGCCGTCATCACGTGCGCAATCACCAGTTCGCCTACGAGATCGATCAGGCGGTCGACTTTGTCGATGGCCACCCGGATGGAACTCGAGTTCCCGCCAGGAGCCGGCTTGTTTGCAGCCGGCCGTGCGTCAACGGCAGCGGATTCCCCATCCGCAGCCTGTGTGGCAAGGCTCGAGGAGACTCGCCCGGCTTCTGCCGGCGTTTGCTTCCGCACATCCGCCATCTCAGGGGTTCCATCGATGCCATGAATCCGGATCTCGGCCAGATGCTCGACGAATTCGAATACTTCGCGCAGCTCTTCGGGCTCGCACGCGCTCGCCAGCTCTACCGTCCAACTGAGATAGCACTTCGATGGATCCAGGTCAGCCAGCGCCGGCAATTCGTCGTCGTGCAAATGGCAGCAACTGACGGTTCCCATCGCGGCAAGGTTTCGCAAAAGCACGATGGGATTGATGCCGCTCGAAAACATCTCCTGGTCGGCGTGAAATTCCACTTTGTAGAGATTGATCTTCCGTCCATGGCCTGTCGCGTCATGTGTCTGCCGGGGCAATGCCTTGGGAGCGGGCTCTATCGCGGCCGCCTCCTCTGGCATCAGCGCCCGGATGCGCGCATCCAGTTCCAGCCCGTCGCCGGGCATGGCCGCATCGGCATCCGCGTAGAGCAGCTCCCGCAATATGTCCACGGACTGAAGCAGCACGCCGATCACCTCGTCCGTCGCCCGCATCTCCATGGACCGAAGCTGGTCGAGAAGGCTCTCCAGCGAGTGCGCGATCCGGGCGAGATTCGGCATCCCGAACGAGCCAGCTCCGCCCTTGATGGAATGCGCGGAGCGGAAGATGCTGTTCAGCAATTCGGCGTCGTCGGGAGCCAGGTGCAGCCGAAGAAGGCCAGTCTCCATCGCAGCAATATGATCCGCACTTTCCTGGACAAATGTCTGGCGAATTTGGTTCAGGCTGGTCTTCATGGCGTCATGGCAGCACTCTGGCCAGAGTCTGCAGCAGCTTCTCGGAATCCACCGGCTTGACAATCCAACCCGAAGCGCCGGCCGCCTTTCCCTCTTCTTCTTGTTTCGTCCCCAGCCCTTCCGTGGTCAGCATCAGAATCGGCTTGCTCTTCATGGCCGGCTGTTTGCGCAGGCTTCGGATCAAGGCAATGCCGTCCATCTCCGGCATATTCAGATCGGTAAGCACCAGATCGACCGTCACCCGCGCCAGCTTTTTCAGCGCGTCGTGGCCATCCTCGGCTTCAATCACCTCATAGCCGCCGCGACGCAAAGCGATACCGATCATCTGCCGGATGGAAACCGAATCGTCGACGATCAATACCTTTCGCAATTTGCCGCTCCTCTGAAAGACTTCCTGCCGCGGTCCCTCTTTTGAAACCAGATCAAGCCAGCTTGGCCTTGCGCGGACTCAGCTCCATCGACAGCTCGGCTGCGTCCCGCGACGTGCTCAAGGCGGAACGGCTGTATCCTCTATCGGCAGAGAACTCAAAAAAGTCAGGCCCTCAAGACGATTTCCCGCGGGAAGTCTGGACTACCACTGGTTAACAGATCCCTCTTTGTACACATACACACGCGGGACGAGGCCAACGATGCGGGAAGCTTTGGTGTAACCGCGCCAATAGTGGTGGCCGAGCAGGGGTTCAGTAGTGAGTCGATACCTCAGTTGTTGGTTCCTGAATGGTTGGGAAAGAGGTACCCAGAGCACGAGAAATCTTACAAAATTGTATTTCTTGGACGGCTTGATCCATGGCATAAGGGGATAGATCGGCTGTTGGATGCAATAGCACTGGCACGGGCAAGCGTCCCTCATATCGTTTTGTTCCTAGTGGGACCAAAGAAAAGGAGATATAGCTCTCAGATTCCGAATCTCATAGCGAGGCTGGGGCTTACAGAACATGTGATTCTTGTTGGCCCACTGTATGATCCCTTGGAGAAGTATTCCGCCCTTGCCAGCGCGGACCTGTTCGCGCTGACATCCAGGTTCGAAGGCTTCCCACTTACAGTGCTGGAAGCCATGGCGTGTAAGGTCCCAGTCCTGGTGACAAGGGGAACAAACGCTGGAGGAACTCTCGAGAGCAACCAAGCCGGAATCGTATGCGATGGGCGGCCGGAGGC
>CAVXOO010000035.1:0-4838 GCA_963762945.1 uncultured Acidobacteriaceae bacterium
TAGACGAAGTCGTTTCCTGCCATGATGACGGCGCCTGCTATTTTGACCCGATGGCCAAAGTGCGAGCCGGGGGAGAAGCGCAGTAACGAGCCAATGGGCGTGGCCGCCATGGCGAACGGATCGGTGACGGCGGGTTCTAGAACCTGGATGTTTGCGAGATTCGCAAGCAGCAACTGGTAGCCCACCAGCTGCCGGCGCGAGTTGTAGATAGTGCTGAAGACTCCCTGAATACGGACGTGCGCGTCTTCGATGGGCAGGGATTCGCGCAGGTCCGGCAATCCCGGCGCGACGTAGACGTGAACCTGGCCGAGCGATGTGTAGAGTTCAAAGGTGAAGATGGGATGGTAAGGGTCTTCGGCGAACTTGAGGGGATGGACGATGCCCTCGATGCTGACGAACTGGGAATCGAGCAGGCCCGCGGCGGCCAGGTCGGTGGCGGCCTGAACGGGAACGGGCAGCGGGCCGGGGCCCTCCACAACGAACTTGGGCGCCACAATGATGGGGGCGTAGTTGCCGGCATTCGAAAGGCCGGTGAGGCGGACACGCAAGCCGACCCGCAATTCCGGGTGTAAGCCGGCATATTTGACGTAAGTCCCGGCGGTGCGGTCCTGGAGATATAGCTGACTCCAGATCGGATCACTGTAGGTGATGACTCCTTCGATTTCAACCGGCAGAGCCTGTGAAGTCTGCTGCGAAGGCAGCTTTCTAAGCTGGTCGATGGTGGCGATGGGTTTGGCGGCGGGAGCAGGGGGCGGTTCCAGTTGCGCGGCGGGAATCTCCCTGGCCTGGCTGAAAAGCAGGTCAACGCGCAGGCCTTCGGCATAAGGGAAGCCGGTGACCTCGACGGCCGCGCCGGGCACGGGCGGTGGACCGGCGAGGCTGACGTCGATGGCGCCCCATTGGTCTTCAAGCAGGATCGCGCCGGAGTAAACGGCGGCTACGCGGCCACGCACGCGGACACGATGTTCGAAGGCCGAAGGATCTTCGCGATAGAGGTCGCGGATGGAATCGAGCGGAATGGCACTGGGTGGCGGCTCGAGCATCTGCACTCCGCTGCTTGAGGAAACCCAGATTTGAGGCGCCGTTATGTTTTTCCCAATGGCGACCCGCTCGGCAACGCCGACGATACGCACCTTAGCGTCGAGAAGGCTTAATTCATTGCTGGAGGGGTGGGCGACGGTGACATCCACCCTCCTTCCTCCTTCGGTGAGCGAGAGCCGTGCGCGTCCCGATGGGTCGAAGTGCTGCTCCTCGATCACGCCGTCGATCTCGACCCGGGCACCGTCCTTTTCGGGTTGAGGAAAGTCGGCCATGGTTGCCGCGAAGGGCGCGGGAAGTTTGATGTGCGCCGCGCTGGTGCTGACGCGCACATTCTGCATGTTCAAGCTGGCCGGACCCTGGGCAGGATCGTAGCGTCCCATCTTGCGGGCACTTACGGCGACCGTCTGGCCGGCCTGAACACCCACGCTCCCGGGGCTAACGGGAATTACCGCGGTCCCAGTTTCATCCTCCAGCCAGAAGCGCTTGCCGTCTTCGTCGGCATAGGTGACGACACCGATGAGGTGCACTTGCGATGTGGGCGGCAAATCCCGCAAACTGCGAATCGGTGTGCGTGGCCGCAGGAAGGTGAAATAGGCAAACGCGACAGCCAGGAGAGCAGTTACAAGCACAACTCCCGCGATGCTTGCGATCCACAACAAGAATCGGTCCCCGTTGCGCTTCATTCCAATCCTGTCTCACACCGCCGTGGCGATCGAACCGGCGCCACATCCGATCGTTTCTTCCCTTTCGTTTTCAGGCGCGGCGACCGATGCCGGCTGATACCGCCGCGCCGTCGGCACAGTGCCTCATGAACCTGGCGAGCTTTCCGCTTTGAGCGGATTCTGCCCCAATTCCGAACGCTTCGCGAGGCAGTCCACTCCCCTATGACTCATATCGGCGGTTTGTACGAATCGATAACCGGCAACGTACTGAAACGATCCAGCCGCAAAGGTCTTTGAGAACTTTAGTTTCTGCGGTCGCGAATTCGCCTGACGGGGGTTCGCCCCATCGCATGAGCGGGGGCAGAGAGTAGTCTGAATTCCGGGGGAAACGATGCGCACAGGCCGATTCGCCTTCTTTTTATTCATCAAGCCCGCGCGGGCGAACAGTCGCACTTCGAGCACACGCAGGTCGCATTGCAAGGCTTCCGGGGCCGCGCTTTTGGCCCTTTGGGGAATTGCGCTTGCGCCTGGAATGGTCAAAGCTTTGGGAGAGCCAAAGTACGTCAGCACGTCGGTGTCGCCGGGCTCCTTCGTGCTGGCTCAAAACGGCCAGGCCGCGCCGCTGGTGGTGAGCGGCGAAGATTGGCCGGGAGTAGTGCGGGCGGCGGGCGATTTAAGCCGGGATATCGGGCGGGTGACGGGACACGATGCGCCCCTGATTCAAAAAGGGGCTGCGACTGCGGATTGGCGTCCGGCTGGACGCAAGCCTCCGGCCGGGATCGATGTTGTCCTGATTGGAACCATCGGGAGGAGTCCGCTGATCGATGCGCTGGTGCGCAGGCACAAGCTCGATGTCTCGGGGATCCGAGACCAGTGGGAGTCGGCGCTGACGACCGTGGTCGAGCACCCGATGCCGGGAGTGCGGCGGGCGCTGGTGATTGCCGGCGCAGACAAGCGCGGCACCATCTACGCGATCTACGATCTGTCGGACCAGATCGGGGTCTCGCCTTGGTACTGGTGGGCCGATGTCAGGGTGCCTCATGCCGATGCGCTCTACGTGGAGCCGGGGCGCTATGTGCAGCCGGTGCCGGCGGTGAAATACCGCGGAATCTTCTTCAACGACGAGGCGCCGGCGCTTTCCGGATGGACGAACGAGAAATTCGGCGGCATGAACCACGAATTCTATACCAAGGTTTTCGAACTGCTGCTGCGGCTGAAGGCGAACTTTCTGTGGCCGGCGATGTGGAACAACGCCTTTGCCGCCGACGATCCGCTGAATGCCAAGCTGGCCGACGAATACGGGATCGTGATGGGCACCTCGCACGAGGAGCCGATGATGCGTGCGGAGAAGGAATGGGTGTGGGGGCATCATGGCGCGTGGGATTACTCGACGAACCAAAAAGAAATCGACGAGTTCTGGCGCGAAGGGATGGAGAGGGACAAGAACTACGAGGAGGTGGTGACGCTGGGGATGCGCGGCCATGGCGACACGCCCATGTCGGCAACCGCAAATACGCAACTGCTGGAGAGAATTGTCGCCGATCAGCGAGAGATTCTGAAGCAGACGGTGAATCCCGACCTCACGAAGATTCCCCAGGTGTGGGCGCTCTACAAAGAAGTGCAGAGCTACTACGAAAACGGCATGCGCGTGCCGGACGACGTGACGTTGTTGTGGTCCGATGACAACTGGGGCGATCTGCGGCGCCTGCCCACGGCGGAAGAAAGAAAGCGGCCGGGCGGCGCGGGGATTTACTACCACTTCGATTACGTGGGCGCGCCGCGATCGTACAAGTGGCTGAACACGAATCCGATTCCAAAGATCCAGGAGCAGATGCACCTGGCGCTCGAGTACGGAGCGGACCGTCTGTGGGTGGTCAACGTCGGCGATGGCAAGCCGATGGAGTTCCCAATCGAGTTCTTTCTCAGCTATGCGCGCACTCCCGCGCGCTGGGACCCCGACCGCTCAGGTGTTGACCATTTGGATGAATTTACGAAGCTTTGGGCGGCGCGTGAGTTTGGGCCTGAGCATGCAAGCGAGATTGCGGCGGCCATGGAGGACTACACCCGGTACAACGGACGCCGCAAGCCGGAACTCATCGACGCGTTGACATTCAGCCTGACGAACTATCAGGAAGCGGACCGCGTAGAGGCGGAATGGCAGGCGCTCGAGGAGCGCGTGGACAAACTGGCCGCGAAGTTGCCCGAAGACGAGCGCGATTCGTACTTCGAATTGATTCAGTACCCGGTGGATGCCTGCGCGAATCTGACCGAGATGTATATTACGGCCGCGCGCAATGCTTGGGATGCGCGCATGGGGAATCCGCGGGCCAATGCCGAGGCCGAGCAAGTGCGCGCGATGCTGGCGCGCGACGCCGAACTGAGCGCCGAGTACAACCATAGGATCGAAAGCGGCAAGTGGGACCACATGATGGACCAGACGCACATCGGCTACACCTTCTGGAACGAGCCGCCGGCGAATGCTATGCCTGCAGTGAGCTGGATTCAGGTTCCGGAGACGGGATCGCTGGGTGTGGATGCCGACGGCGCGACATTGGATCGGACGCCGGGGCGGTTCGGTTTCTCGCTGGGGACGATTGATTCTGTCTCCGATCGAACGCGGACGCTTACGCTCTTCGATCGCGGCAGAACGCCCGCGAAGTTCACCGTGCAGACGAGCGCGCCGTGGATCGTCGCGTCAGAGAGCGAAGGGACGGTGGGCGAGGAAGAGAAGAAGGTGGTGCTTCGCGTGGATTGGAGCCAGTTGCCCGCGGGCCAGGACAATGTCGAGGGAAAGGTGACGGTGAGCGCGGGCGGAGGAAGCCCGATGAGCTACGGTCTGCGCGCGCTACGATTGCCGATTACGCGCACAAACGTGCGTGGATTCGTAGAAAGCGACGGGTACGTGGCGATGGAAGCGGCGGATACCTCGGAACGCACGCCGGATGGCGCGACGCATTGGGAGGAACTGCCCGGCTACGGCGAAACGCGCTCGGCGATGACGGTATTTCCGGTGACGGCCGAAAGCAACGCGGAGTCGAAAGCTTCACTTGTGTACAGAGTGTATTTGTATGACGCCGGAGACTTCGAGATGCAGGCGACACTGGCGCCGACCCTGAATTTCGTTCCGGGGCGTGG
>CAVXOO010000036.1:0-6438 GCA_963762945.1 uncultured Acidobacteriaceae bacterium
GCCTTGGCGCGCTGGCGCTCCTTGGCATCTTTGTCTTCTTCCACTGGCTAGGTGCATTCCAGGCCATTCTGATCAACGTGGGCCGCGTGATCGCCATGGCGGTCATTTACTACGCTCGGACGCGAGAGCTGCTACGTGTAAGCGGCGTGCCTTCGAAGGAGAAACGGGCGGCTGTCATACATCTCTGTTTACCGGCGGTTCCCAGTGTCATTTACTACGCATTGGGTGGCCAGATTTCGGTTATTCTCATTACTTACTTCGGGCGCACTTCTGCTGTCGCGTCTGTGGGCGCACTGACCCGGCTTGGACAAATCTTTGCGCTGCTTATGCCGATCAACGGGATTCTCGTGGAGCCCTATTTCGCTCGCTTGCCTAAGGAACAACTCAAAGGTCATTACCTCATGGCGGTTGCTGGAGCCGTCGCGTGCGGCTCCGGTTTGGTGGCATTGGCGCTCGCCTTTCCGGAGATCTTCCTGTGGGTTCTCGGTCCGAAATACTCGAACTTGAAAACAGAAGTTGCGCTGATCATGGTGTCCGGAGCCATTGGGCTCGTGACCGGCATGGTGGCGACCATCAACGGCTCACGCAGGTTCATTTACTACTCGTTCGTCCTGGCAGATATTATCCTCACCCTGATCCTGCAAGCGATCTTTATTTGGAAAGTCGATTTGAGCACAGTGAAAGCGGTACTCTGGTTCAACATCTTCACCATGTTTCCTACCATGGCGACCGGCGCTATCACCGCTTTCTATGGATTCGCACGCGGAGGACGACAAATCACTGGGAGTCGCCATATTCCCGAATCAAAGAAGATACCGGATATCTAACCGGAGATCTCCGAACTGGTAGCATGGTTTCTGATCTGTCAGGGCGCATCGGCTTTTCAGCGAAATGGCTGAGCAGGCAATCGTATCGAGTCTCCGAGTGTGTGTAGTTCTTTATTCTTAAGCGTGCCCTGCACATTCGAGTTCGCAGCACACCATGACAAATAGGACGATAGCGATGATCTCATTGCGGAACTTTTGCGCATCCTTGCGCAATTGGCAGTTATGGCTGCGCATTCTTGTGATTGCGCTGACTCTCGTCGTGATTGGTTGCGCCTTGATTCAGTCGGTCCGCGATCTGGAAACTTATCCCGGCATAGACCTGCGCTCCAAAGTGGTCGGCGCACGGCTTTTAATTCGGGGAATGAACCCTTACTATGACTTTCGCCACACTCTTTATCCCGATCATCTCCGCATGCTGAATGCCGACACGTACTCGCCGGCGCTATTGCTTTTCTATACTCCCCTATGCGAGCTGAACTGGAGCGTACAACGCGTCGCCTACTTTCTTGCAGATTGGGCGGCAATGCTGCTTTGTTATGTCGTCATTGCGCGGATCTTTCCGAAGAAAGCTTCACGCACCGCGCTTTGGGCCGCCTTTGTTCTGCTCTTTATTGCCAGTTTCGGGTTTCGATTTCATCTCGAACGAGGCCAATACTATATTGAATTGACACTTCTGACGACCGCTGCCTCAGTCTATTTGTTTCGGAAATCCGTCACATGGTTTCACGCCATTCCCCTAGCTCTCCTTGTTTTGCTGCGGCCGACGTACGTAATCTGCATCGCGTGCGTCTTTGTTTTGCGCCGGATTCGTCACGCAGCGTTGGCCGCATGTTTGTGCATCCTCTTGTTTGCAGCGACGCTTCCTCTCGTGGGTGTCAACGACTGGAAGAACTATTTTGCCTCGATCAGCGCCAACGAGCGTGAAACCCTGGATGTAACTTATGCGGCGCCTCCCATGCCTGAGCCTGTTGCGCTCAGCAGAGTGGTCGAGGGGATCGATTTCTCGAAATCGATGACCGGTCCGGGGTATTTAGCGGATCGGACGCTCATCGGGTTAGCGCGGAGTTCGGTGAGCCCTGGCTTGGCGCGCCTGGTGCATCGTATTGCACCTTCGGAGAGCAAGTTCGAGCGGCTCAACATGATTTGCCTTGTCCTGATGGTTTGTTTCGATTTAGCCGTGATGTTTGGCTTATCGCGAGATCCGGCAGTGGGCCTGATCCCCATCGCATTTATATTTTTGACGCCATTAAACCTGGAGTTATTTGCGCCACAGCGCTTTGGATACTGCGACGTGACGATTCTCTCGCCGCTCTTGTTAATCCTCGCCGCCAGCTTGGGGAAGAGCAAGCGTAGCGGCTGGGCGCTTTATGGCGCGATTCTTGCTACTGGCTTTGCCCTTCCCTGGCTGGCTTTTCACTCTGACATACATGTGCAGCTGGTCAGTTTCTTTCAGTATGTGGGCATTCTCGCAGCGCTCAATGTTATCTGTATCATGAAAGCGTGGGGTACGCGTTTTTTTCGGAAGTCCGCAATGTTGGATGAGGGAGGGATCGGGCATTGCTCCACTGCAATCGAACATCCATAGTTGGGCAGCGCGGCTCTCGATCGGGACTCAGGAGTATTTAAAACGCCACGCGACGGCCAATCCGGCAGCCACTGTTGGCAACGAAGCAAGGAACGAATGAGAGGACAAGAGGGATTCGCAGATGCGCTGCCCGGAGTTAGCCGATTTACCCAATCCGCCCGCCAATAGGACGGGCTGGCCGTGGACGGAAGGTGCAGAGCGTCTTCCGGATTTGATGCCTGACGGAGGGCCATGGCCCAGGATAAGTATTGTCACGCCGCACCTCAATCAGCGGCCATTTATTGAAGAGACGATTCGCTCCATTTTGCTGCAGGGGTACCCGGATATCGAGCACATTGTCATTGATGGCGGATCCACAGACGGCAGCCTTGAGTTGATCGAGCAGTATTCGCCGAGGATAAAGTGCGTTGTCGTGAAACAAGAAGGACAATCCGCAGCCTTGAACCGGGGATTCAGGCTGGCGACCGGGGGCTTGATCGGCTGGCAGAACTCCGACGACTTCTATGGACCCGGTTGCTTTCGCGAGGCCGGGCTGCACGCTGCATGGCATCCGGATCGCGAGATATTCAATGGAACTGTCCGCGGGTTCCAGGGGCACGATAGTCGACCACCGTGGGTTTTTGAGAATTGCAACGAGTTCTCGCAAGAGAAGTTACTGAATGAAGTCTGCGTTATGAATCAAAGTATGTTCTTCCGGCGCGAGATTTTCGAGCGCGGTGTGTTTCTCAAGGATGATTTGCATTTCGCCATGGACCAGGAGTTTTTCTGGCGGCTGTCGCTCGAGGGGTATCGATATCATATGGTTCCCTCGATGATCGGCTACTACCGGCAGCACGAGAATGCCAAGAGTAACTCGTACAATGTCAGAGCCGACCTAGAGCCCTACGCGATCCTGCGGGGTCTCTGCAGAGACAGGCGCCTCGGCCGCGAATTGCGTTTGAGCGCGCGCGGACAGTTGCGAGCTAGATTTCTGCGATCATTCTCTAATGCGCGGAGGACACTGATCAAGAAGCTCGCGATAGAACTTATACTTCCAATTTGAGTACTCCGATTCTGTGGCGTCTTTTTGCGCGGGCCATGTCCGGCGCACGGATTGCGCGATGATCTGGAATAGGGCGATGGGATGAGCGGCTACGTGACTGCATTCCGGAACGTGAGAGGATAACATGAGCGCAAACCGCATCGTCCGCAAGATAACAACAAAACCATTCTGGTGGTGGGAACGCAAGCGCAGCTATCCCATTCGTTCGCACTACGATCGATTGCCCCCTCTCTCCGTGCGCCAAGGTGAAAGACGCTTCGTCGTGCTTACCACTCCTGAGACGCTAAGTGACGCGTTGTGGGCAGCGTGGAGTTGGTATCGCTTTCTTCGCGATGAGGATTGCGCGCTTCATATTTCCGTGGATGGAACGATCTCTGAAGCCGCGATAGCGGCTGCCAGCCAACTGTTTCCCGGGGTCTCTATTGATACAGCCCAGTGGGCCTGCCAATACGTGCGCGCTAGAATGCCGGGGCTCCAAACTTTCTTCGATAACCATCCCACGGGGAGGAAGCTGGCGCTCATCCTCGCCCTTTCCGATCGAGGTCCGGTTGTCTACTCCGATTACGATGTGCTTGCATTCAGCCGGCCACATGAGTTGCTTGCCGCGATGGACAGAAATGTCCCATGTTACTTCTCAGAGGAGGTGGACGGCACGCGAGACGCGCAGATTGCGGAAAGGGCGAAGCAGCTCGGCCTGAATTACATTCCGAAGTTCAATTGCGGGTTCATGTACATCCCTCAAGGCGCGCTTTCGTTCGGATTGGCCGCTCAGATTCTGGCGACATGGCGTGCGCCCGGTGAATCGTGGTTTGCCGAGCAGACCGTCCTGAGTTTTATGCTGCAGCAATTGCAAGCCGAGGCGCTGCCGCTAAGTCGGTACGTAATCAGTGTCTGCCGGCAGTTTTACTGGGAAAAGGACGTGGACTACTCGGCGATTGCCGCGCGCCATTTTACGAATCCGGTACGGCACGTGATGTATAAGTTCGGCATGCCGATCCTCCTAAAGCAGATCACGAATTGCCGCTGCGGGACGTGCGAGGGACAGCAGAGTCCGCAAGAAAATACTCCCGGGGATCAGGAAGCAATGATAACCAGCAAGGACCATGGGCATGAGTGAAGCCGGCGTTCTACAGCAATTGCCTGTCGATGATGTTGCAATCTGTACACTTTTCGAGGGAGATTACCACCTGGGCCTGGCCGCATTCGTCAACTCCCTGGTTCGAGCAGGGTACAAGGGGACTATCTGGGCAGGATATCGCGGAGCATTGCCTCCGTGGCTCACTCAACTCAAGCGCGTTGAAACCTCCATTTCAGATGAGTTCCGGGTAACGGATGAAGTTCGGATTGTGTTCCTTGAGCTCACCACGAACGTCCATCTCACGAATTACAAGCCGGATTTCATGTTGAAGTTACTCGACAACGAGGCTCGCGAATGCAAGTGTCTTTGGTATTTCGATCCGGATATCTTCCTTGTGGCGAGCTGGTCGTACTTCGCTAACTGGCAGAAGCACGGAGTTGCGTTATGCCAGGAGGTTGTCGACAATATACTTCCAGCCGATGCTCCGCTGCGCAAGGAATGGATGGAACTCGCGGAGGGATTCGGGTTTAGTGATCCGCGGCCGGTGAATCATTACCACAATGCGGGGATGGTCGGGGTTCCAGCCGAGCACAGGGGGTTTCTGGAGGAATGGAAAAGGTTGATCGAGCTAGAGGAATCCCTGGGTTACGACCTGAAATCCACAGACCACGGAAGCCGGGAAATGCCCTTCAACATGAGTGATCAGGACGCGCTGAACATCGCTATCATGTACACAAAGTCTCCACTTACCACCCTCGGCCCGCAAGGGATGGGCTTTATCTTCGGCGCATCGATGATCATGTACCACGCGGTGGGCCAGAAGCCATGGAGGGGATCGTTTCTGCTACGAGCACTTAGAGGCATGTCACCTTCCGGGGCAATGAAATTTTTCCTGACCCAGGCGGACTCCCCGATTCGTGCTTATTCTCCGATGCATTTGCGGGCTAAGCGCCTGGCATGTTCTCTGGCAGCGCTTATCGGGCGTTTCTACCACCGCTATTGACTGGGTTCGTTGCATCCTCTTCAAGACGCTCCCGTGTCCGGTTTTGAGCCGCGATAGAATTGCACACCCTTGGTAACATCGTCAGGTAGGCGAAGATCGAGATATACTGACACCGGCTGCTACAGATCGAAGCGTGGGATTCTCATGCAATTAAGGGACGAATTATGACAAAGGTCGCATTAGTTACAGGCGTCACTGGGCAGGACGGCGCCTATCTCTCGGAACTCCTGTTGAGTAAAGGTTATGTCGTGCATGAGCTTCACCTGCTCTTTGTTGTTTGATTTGGTGCATTTAAATTACATGTACCAGTAAAAATTGCAGCGCCATGGGCATTCAAATTGATTACAATGAAAAATATTACCATTCACTACGCATTCATCATTGAATTTGGTGTACTGTATGTATTATGTGTTGTTGGTGCAAAGTCATGGACCTGAAATTTGATCACATGGCGAATTGCATATGGGTTATCATTTGGAGGGGATCAACGTTTGGATTAAAAAAAATGGTTTATTGGATCTCACTGGGAGTTGTTGGAGAGGTAGAAATCTGGAAAACAACATCCTCCATTGTATTCATATGGAGAGTGTGAGTTATGTGGACGTGATTACGGTGGCTTACCATCGGAATAGATCATATGACGAATGGGATTGTGTTCAATTACTAGGTTTACCCGGTGTGAAAATTTTCAGTCAACGGCAACATCATGGTTGTGGTCATTGCATGAGTGGTGCAGAGATGCTCGGCCACACTGCACAGATGCATGCGCGGCGGCATCGGGCACGTGGCATCAAGCTGCTGGAGGCATGGCGCTATTGGCATCTGAACCGACTACTGTCACGGTGATGGGGATATATGTACTGTTTAAGTGTAAAACAGATCCTTTTTGTCACCACTCACCTT
>CAVXOO010000037.1:0-5032 GCA_963762945.1 uncultured Acidobacteriaceae bacterium
ATCGCACATGCCGCCGGGGTCGATAAGGTCGGACTGATTACCGCCTCGAACGAAGCTGGCGGTTAGTTTCCCCGGCGCTCCGCCTGGCGGACGCTGCAATAAGCATAGGAACGTGATTCGGGCTACACTCCTCTTCCCTGAAGGCGCGGGACGTCAAGCACGTCCCACGCCGCCTCCGGAAGCCGAACCACGTGACGATAGAGTGATACCAGACATGAACAAGAGCGGACGGGTGCTGACGGTGCTTGCGGTCCTGCTCGTGATCTTCTTATTAGTCGGCTGCAAACAAGCTAAGAGCGCGCGACCAACTCAACAAGGGTGTGCAGGCTTATAAGAGGGCTGTAAAATACGAAGACGCTATCGAACATTTTAAGGATGCGGTTGAACTTGATCCCAGCTTGACCAATGCCCGCCTTTATCTGGCAACTGCGTACATGGGACAGTACATTCCCGGCGCCGATTCGCCCGACAATAATTGCTACGCCGAGCAGGCCATTGATGTATTCAAGCAGGTACTGGACCAGCATCCCCCTACGGAACAGCAGATTCACAGCCTGAAGGGCATAGCGTCCATGTACTTCCAGCAGAAGAATTTTGAGCAGGCCAAGCAGTACTACCAGCAGATCGAGCAGTTGGATCCCAACGATCCTGAACGCTACTATTCCCTTAGCTGTCATCGACTGGATGCAAGCCTACCAGCCGGACAGGAGGGTGTAACAACCTTGCGCATCTCGGCGCGCACATCGCTCAAGAAGCGGGTGAACTCCTGCCACTTGTTCATGGCGCCGCCTCCAAATTCTGCCAGGGCGCCTGGCTCTTGCCGCTTGGCGGAACGCTCTTCGCCTTTTTCCATTGCTGTCTTCGTGGCCATGCTGCTTCCTCTAGTGAACAGTGCACAGTGAGCAGTGAACAGTCTCTATGCCCGGTCGATCGATTGCGCGTCTGTCCTGCTGTCCACTGTTCCCTGTTCACTGTCTGCTGTATCTCTGGCAGGGGCGGAGGGATTCGAACCCCCAAGTTCGGTTTTGGAGACCGACAGTTTAGCCGTTGAGCTTACGCCCCTGTGAATGCAGGGAGTAGGGAGTAGCCAATAGGGAGTAGATTTCTCAGCGCAACTGCGTGGTTTTCTATTCCCTACTCCCTATTCCCTGTTCCCTGCCTTCTTACTTCGCTTCCTTGTGCACCTGGTGCTTGCGGCAGCGATTACAGAACTTCTTCAGCTCAAGACGGCCGGTGACGGTCTTCTTGTTCTTGGTCGTCGAGTAATTGCGTTCTTTGCACTGCGTGCATTCCAGTGTGATGATTTCCCGCATGATTGGTTTCCCTTCGTGAAACCAGTGAATCGAGTGAAGAAGTGAAAGGAGTGAATCAGAAACCCGCGCCGCTCACTCTGTCACTTTCGCTTTCACTCCTTCACTGATTCACTCATTCACTTCTTCACTCTTACTTAATAATTTCCGAGATCGCGCCTGCGCCCACCGTGCGGCCGCCTTCGCGGATGGCGAACCTGAGGCCCTTTTCCATGGCCACCGGCGTGATCAGTTCAATCTGCAGCTCCACGTTGTCGCCCGGCATCACCATTTCGACGCCCGCCGGCAACTCCGCTACGCCGGTTACGTCTGTGGTGCGGAAGTAAAACTGCGGGCGGTAGCCCTTGAAGAACGGCGTGTGACGGCCGCCCTCTTCCTTGCTCAACACGTACACCGAGCCCTTGAATGTGGTGTGCGGCGTAATCGATCCGGGCTTGGCCAGCACCATGCCGCGCTCCACATCTTCCTTGGGCGTGCCGCGCAAAAGGATGCCCGCGTTGTCGCCGGCCATGCCTTCGTCGAGCTGCTTTTTGAACATTTCGACGCCGGTGCAAACCGTAGTGCGCGTCTCGCGGAAACCTACGATTTCGACGTTCTCGCCCACCTTCACCTTGCCGCGCTCGATCCTGCCCGTGACCACGGTGCCGCGGCCAGAGATCGAAAAAATATCTTCAATCGGCATCAGGAACGGCAGGTCCACGGCGCGATCCGGACGCGGCACATAGGTGTCCACCGCGGCCATCAGCTCGTCGATCTTGGCTTCCCACTTGGCCTCGCCATTCAATGCGCCCAGGGCCGAGCCGCGAATTACCGGCGCGTCCTCCGGGAACTGATACTTGCCGAGAAGCTCGCGCACTTCGAGCTCCACCAGCTCGATCAGCTCCTCGTCCTCGACCGCGTCGCACTTGTTCAGAAACACCAGCACGCAGGGCACGCCCACCTGGCGCGCCAACAGCACGTGCTCTTTAGTTTGCGGCATGGGGCCGTCGGTGGCGGCGACGACCAGAATCGCGCCGTCCATCTGCGCCGCGCCCGTGATCATGTTCTTGATGTAGTCGGCGTGCCCAGGGCAGTCGACGTGCGCGTAGTGACGGTTCGCGGTCTCGTACTCGACGTGCGCTGTCGCGATGGTGATGCCGCGCTCCCGCTCTTCCGGCGCGTTGTCAATCGAGTCGAACGAGCGAAACACGTTCTTCGGGTTGTGCTTCTGCAACACCTTGGTGATGGCCGCCGTCAGAGTGGTCTTGCCGTGATCGATGTGGCCAATGGTTCCAACATTGACGTGCGGTTTCGTGCGATCAAATTTTTCCTTCGCCATAAAAGTTCCGAATCCCTTTCATCGCTTGTACTGCCTGTTCAACCTCGGGGCGCCGGCTGTCCGGCTCCAGCCCCAAAAACCAGTTCTTAGTTCTCAGTTGTCAGTTTTCAGTTTCGTCCTGCTCACGCTTGCCGCAGCAACCCATTCCGCCGCCGCTCAAACTGACAACTGAAACCTGTCCACTGACAACTGTCTTTTTCACTTCCCCTGCGCCCTGCCGATGATTTCGTCGGCAATCATGCGCGGCGCCTCTTCGTAGCGCGCAAACTGCATTGAATACGACGCCCGGCCTTGCGTGGACGAGCGAATCTCGTTCACATAGCCGAACATTTCTTTGAGCGGCACCATGGCCTTGATCACCTGCGAGCCGCTCACGTGCTCCATACCCTCAATGCGCCCGCGGCGCGAGTTGATGTCGCCGATAATGACGCCCATGAACTCCTCGGGCACCGTCACTTCGACGGCCATCACCGGCTCGAGCAACACCGGCTTGGCCTTGTGCGCGGCTTCTTTGAACGCCACCGAGCCGGCAATCTTAAAGGCGTTTTCGTTCGAGTCCACTTCGTGGTAGCTGCCGTCAAACAGCGCCACCTTGACATCGACCATGGGGAAGCCGGCCAGAATGCCGCCTTCCATCGCGCCCCGCACGCCCATGTCGATGGGCTTGATGTACTCCCTGGGCACTGAGCCGCCCTTGATCTCGTTGATGAACTCGTAACCTTTGCCCGGCTCGTTGGGCTCGATGCGCAGCCAGCAGTGGCCGTAGTTGCCCGAGCCGCCGGTCTGCCGGATGTACTTGCCCTCAGCCTCGGCCACCTTGCGGATGGTCTCGCGGAAGGCCACCTTGGGCTCGCCCACATTGGCTTCGACCTTGTGCTCGCGCTTCATGCGGTCAACAAGAATTTCAAGGTGCAGCTCGCCCATGCCGCTGATAATGGTCTGTCCCGAATCCTCGTCGGTACGCACCTTGAAGGTCGGGTCTTCCTCAGCCAGCCGCGAAAGAGCGATGCCCATCTTTTCCTGGTCGGCCTTGGTCTTGGGCTCGATGGCCACCGAAATCACGGGCTCGGGGAAGACGATGGCGCCGAGAGCAATGGCATGATGCGGCGCGCAAAGCGTGTCGCCGGTCTTGATGTCTTTGAGGCCCACGCAGGCGCAGATGTCGCCGGCCAGAATCTCCGTCACATCCTCGCGCTTGTTGGCGTGCATCTTGACCAGACGTCCCACGCGCTCGGTCCTGCCGGTGCGGGGGTTCATCACGGTGTCGCCGGTCTTGAGCGTGCCTGAGTAAACGCGGATAAACGCCAGCTTGCCGTATTGATCGTTGATCAGCTTGAAGGCCAGCGCCGAGAACGCCTCGCTGTCGTCGCACTTGCGATATTCAATCTTCGAATGGTCGTGGGGATCGATGCCTTCAACCGGAGGCTTATCGAGCGGCGAGGGCAGGTAGTCAACGACGGCGTCGAGCAGCGTCTGGATACCTTTATTTTTGAAGGCGGATCCGCAGATTACCGGGAAGACCTTGAGATCGATGGTGGCCTGGCGAATGCCGGCCTTCAACTCTTCGACCGTCGGCGTCTCGCCTTCGAGGAATTTCTCGAGCAGCACATCGTCGGTTTCGGCGATGGTTTCAATCAACTGCGCCCGGAATGCATTGGCTTTCTTGACCAGGTTGGCGGGAATTTCTTCGATGGAGAACTCTGCGCCCAGCGTCTCGTCGTGCCAGACGATCGCCTTCATCTCAATCAGATCCACGACGCCCTTGAAGTTCGCTTCCGCGCCGATGGGAATCTGCAGCGCAACGGGCCGCGCGCCGAGGCGCTTGCGGATGGTTTCGAGTACGTACTCAAAATCCGCGCCGTTCTTGTCCATTTTATTGACGAAGCAAATGCGGGGAACCTTGTACTTGTCGCCCTGCCGCCACACGGTCTCGGTCTGCGGCTGCACGCCAGAGACGGAATCGAACAACGCCACCGCGCTATCGAGCACGCGCAAGCTGCGCTCCACTTCGGCGGTAAAGTCCACGTGGCCGGGGGTATCGATAATATTGATGAGAACGTCGCGCCAGGTGCAGGTGGTGGCGGCCGATGTGATGGTGATGCCGCGCTCCTGCTCCTGCTCCATGTAATCCATGGTCGCCGTGCCTTCATGCACCTCTCCCAGCCGGTGCGTGATGCCGGTATAAAACAGGATGCGCTCTGTCGCTGTCGTCTTTCCGGCGTCGATGTGGGCCATGATCCCGATGTTCCGGCAGCGATTTAGAGGTACGGTACGAGGCACGATTCAATTCCTTGCGGGAGATCTTTCCCCGCGGTTATTACTAGCTTCTAGCCTCTAGCTACTAGCTTCTAGCTTGATTCACTCTGAACCGCCCAACGCGGTCCCATACTCGGTCATTCGAACC
>CAVXOO010000038.1:0-4226 GCA_963762945.1 uncultured Acidobacteriaceae bacterium
CAGCCAATCGCCATGATTGCTATCGGCCTTCGCCTCTTGCACATGGGCCAGGTGGGCTGTGATAAGCGATCCCAGAGCAAATGAAGCCACGGCCGTCGCGCAGAACTTCCATCCTTTGAGTTTCCAGTTCGATGACATGGCACCTCCAGTTGCACTCATTATGCCGGAGTTTGTCCTGGAATCGCCGTAAGCCAGGTCCTTTCTCAATGGGTTTGTATTCGTATATCGATCTGATCGTCCAGGGCGACAATGCTGCCGGCAGAATTCCGGTTGCCCATGCCAAATTGCGCGTGCGGCGCAGGTGTGCGAGATTGAAGAGAGAGAAAGAGCGCCCGCCGCTGCTTTTCGTCTGGGACTGGAATGCCTTCATGAAGAGATCATCGGAACATCCTTCCTTCGATCGCACGCTGGAATTACTCGGCGCTCATGGCTTCGATGTAGTTTCCTATGCCGGGGTCGCCGGCGGAGCGTTGGTGACGAAGCATGGAGTGGGCGCGGTGCTGGCGCCCGCGCCTGAGAGCTCTAAGGCAGAGGAAGCGGCCGCTGTCTTCGTCGTGCATCCCGGAGTGCTGGTGCGGGGCGAGATATCGCGGCTGCTGGATCGCGGCTACCAGAAATTCATTAAGAGTTCCCAATATGAGCTTCCCGCCTCGGCCAGCCAATTGCAGGCGATTCACGCGTTCAGCGAGGAGCTGAAGCAGCTGACTGGCGCAACCAGCCTGTACAACGAGTCGCTGGGCACCACGAGCGATGTTTATCGCTACGATCGCCTAATGGGACGGGAGGACGCGCCGCCGGCGCCCGCGCAGCCCTGGGACTCTGAGAGCCTTGGGAACCCGCAGAGTTGTGAGAAATTGACCAGCGGGCACTGATCCGCGCCATCTGAGTGAGCGTGATCGGGCTCCGGCTTTGGAGCCGGCGATGAGCGGGCCGGAGCAGGCGATGGACGAGAAAGAACACGAGGAGTGTTTGGCCAGCCAAGGGCAGGGGAAGCGCGCCCATCGACGCTACTCCGTTGACGAAGATTGCGTATTGACGCTTGTCAGTCACGGCCTGTCTGCGAAGGCACGCGTCGTCGATCTAAGCCTTGAGGGTTGCCGCGTCCGCGTCGGCGAGCGATTCGCCGGCAAGGCCGGGCGGCCGATCGAAATCACGTTTAAAGTGAAAGGTTCTGCCTTCCGATTCAGCGGCGTTCTGCGCTGGAGCGACGGCCAGCACGAGGTCGGCATCCACTTTGAAAACATGATTCCGCGGCGTAAGGCGGAGCTGACTGAAGTAATCGAGGAGATGGCCGCGACTGCCGCGGCCCGGGACAAAACTGCCCATCAACTGATGATGGCTGCGAGGGCCCCGGGACCGTCGGCTACTGGGCCCAAAGCGATTCATGCCGAACCTATCGAGCAGAGAGCCGCAAAGGCCAGCAATCCGCCGCTTGCGGCGGAGGCCATTGAACCTACCGCAAAAACTCAGACCGCGGCTGCGGAAGCCCCGGTGAAGGCACCCGCGAAGGCCCGAGACCGGCGCGAACAGGCTCGCCACGAGGTAGACACAACTGCCACAATCTTCCTGGTCAGGGTCGGCTCGTCTCTGCAGGGCCACATCGTCAACCTCAGCGTGGGCGGTTGCCGCATCCGCACCGACGAGCGCTTCCCGGTAGGCATCTACACGCGCGTGGAAATAGAGTTTTACCTCCAGGGTCTGCCCTTCCGGCTCGGCGGCGTGATTCAGGCCATCCACAACCGCTTCATGGTGGGCATCCGTTTTCTCGATCTCGGCGAACGCAAGCGGCAGCAGGTTCTGGATCTGATCGAGGAGATCGAAGAGATGCGGTCGGCGATGCCGCATGAGGAAGGCCCCTCGCCGCAACTGCAGGACCCGACTGCGAACCACTGAGACACCGTGCCTCATCTGTTCAGGTGCGTCACCAAATAATCATGGCGCGGCGCAGCCCGCGCACGGCATTCGCGAGATAAACCGCGTCGGCACGGCGCAGATCGTCGATAGTCAGCACGCGCTCTCGGATCTCTGGGCGGGCTTGAAGCAGATGACGACGGAATACGCCCGCCAGCAACCCGCACTCGACCGGCGGCGTTGACCAGCAGCCGTCTTTCTCGACGAAGATGTTGCTGATGGCGCCCTCCGTCACTTCGCCGCGCAGATTGAGAAACAGCACTTCGTCAAAGGCCTCCAGCGCGGCTTGCTCGAACGCCGGTGCGTAGAGCGGACGATGCGTGGTCTTGTGGTAAAGCATCGTATCGGCGGGATCAATGCGCTCGGGAGCAATGCGCACGCGGGCGATGCGCTCGGTTTCGCCGTTCTCGGGAAGAGGGGAATCGGTGATTTCGAAATTGCCCTCTGCATCGAGCAGAAGCCGCACCTTGCGCGGCGTCCGATCCGCGAACTGCTTCGCGCGAACTTCCAGAGCCGCCCGAATTGCTTCCAGGTCGCAGACAAAGCCAAAATATTCTGCGGAATCCGCAAGCCGATCGAGGTGCAGATCCAAAAATGGAAAGTCTCCGAGCGGGTGAGCGTCCTGCCAGAGCATGGTCTCGATGAGCGAGAAGCGCTCCGGCTGCCGATCGGAACTGCGCGTGAGGAACTCGGCCTTCAGCAAGCACTCGCGGTACTCGGCGGCCGCATCGGAGTCGATGACGATACCGCTGCCGGCGCCCATGATTCCATGCATATCGCCGCCGCGTCCGCTTTCGAGCTCGAGCGTGCGAATGGCGACGTTGAAGACAGTTTCGCGCGGAGAGAAAAAACCGATGGCGCCTGTGTACACACCGCGCGGCGTGTCTTCAAGGCCGGCCAGCAATTGCATTGAGCGGACCTTAGGAGCGCCTGTGACTGAACCGCTAGGAAAGAGCGCGCGAAAGATCTCGTGAAAGCCAACTTCGGGCCGCAACTCCGCGCTCACCGTCGAAGTCATCTGCCAGAGCGTGGACAAGCGCTCAACCTCGAAGAGCCGCTCCGCGCGCACGCTTCCTGTTCGTGCCACGCGGCCCAGGTCGTTGCGCAGCAGGTCGACAATCATCACATTTTCGCTGCGGTTTTTGGGGTCGTTGCGCAGCCACGCGGCAATCTCGCGGTCTTCGCGCGTGGTGCGCCCGCGCGGCGCAGTGCCTTTCATGGGCCGCGTGACGATGCGGCGGCCATGGTCGTGATCTTCAACGCGGAAGAATAGCTCCGGCGAGAAAGACTGGATGAATCGACCCCGTTCCCAGTGCAGAAAGGCGCCGTAGTCGACGGGCTGGCGGGCGCGCAGCCGCGCGTAAAGCGCCGCGGCATTGTGGTGCGTCTCGATGCGAAGAGGCGCAGTGAAATTCAATTGATATACGTCGCCGGCGCGGATCAACTCGTGAATTGCCGCGATGCGCCGTGTGTATTCGGCTTCGTTGAGGGCGAACTCCGAGGCGATCTCGTGTTCTGGCTCAACCGCTCCGCCTTCCGCATTTGCGCCGGCTGCTCTAAGGCGATCGAGCTCCGCCGGCTCACCGTCCGCAAAGATCCCGGTTGTGTGGTCGAAGACGTAGCTTCGCGCGCAAATTCCGAACCACGCCAGCGGCTGACCCTCGCGGCTCGCGCGCATCGCGGCCTTCGGCTCTAAGCAGTTGCCGCACTCGTAGGCGAAGAAGCCCGCCGCGATCATTCCCTCGGCCACTGCGGTCTCAATCTCCGCGAAGAGCCAGGGAATCTCTGCCGCTTGCCAAGCGGCTACGACACGCAGGGGAGCTGTGAACAGCCGCGTCCATGGTCGTTCAATGCCGGGTTTTTCGCTGCCTTCGGAGTGGTTTGGTCTTCCGCCCTCAAGCAGCACCGTGGCCGGCGTCTGCTCCACCAGCGCATAGACCTCCGCGGGCAGGGAAAGCCAGCGATTCATGCTGACAGTGTAGAGCCTGTCGCCAAACTCTTAGGGAATTGAACCTACTGTATGGTCAGCACCAACGTAGTGTTATTGGCAGTAGCTGTGACCCCGTTGCTGGACTGCCCGGTGACGGTTACGTTAAACGTGCCAGCCGGCGTCTCGTGCGGATTGGTTGGACCGTGGTTGTAGTAGTTATAGAGCGGGCTGCAGCCCGTGGTTCCAAGAGTGGCCACAAGTCCCACCAATAAAACCAGCGAAAGCCTCTGCAACCAGCGGCGTCTGCGTGCTCCCCACGCCAATCCGCCCAAACCGAAGATGCCGGGCAGAGCAATACGTAACGTCAGCGTCAACAATAAAGAAG
>CAVXOO010000039.1:0-3117 GCA_963762945.1 uncultured Acidobacteriaceae bacterium
TTGAGAGCTGGGATCGGCTGGCAGGCGCAGTTGCGCTGGTGCTTGAGCAAGGTTAGGTGACAAATGCTCAATGAGCTTCTAACACGCCTGCGTTTCCTTATCGCCGGCCGGAGCCACGGTGAAGTGGACGAGGAACTCAGATTTCACCTGGAGCAGCAGACCGAGGCCAACCTCCAGGCCGGCATGTCGGATGAGGAGGCGCGGCGGCAAGCGGCAATCGCATTCGGCGGAGTGGAACGCACGCGCGAGCAATGCCGTGAGGCGCGGCCCGGTTATTGGCTCGAAACCCTGGCGCAGGACATTCGCTATGCTTTCCGCGGCTTCCGGCGCAACCCGACGTTCGCCCTCACCGTGATTCTGACGTTGATGGTGGGGATCGGCTCGACCACCGCCGTATTCAGCGTCGTCGACAGAATCCTGTTTCGCAGCCGGCCTTACGGCGATTCGAGCCGGCTTGTTTCCGTCGGGCTGATCGCTCCAATCGAACCGCAGGAGTTCATGCTGGGCGGCTCCTACTACGAGTGGCAGGATCATCAAAAGCCCTTCGTCGCCATGACTTCGCAGATCGCGGTAGAGCCCTGCGACCTGACCGAAAACAATCCTCGACGCCTCGATTGTGCTCGCGTGGAGGCCAATTTCCTGCCCACGCTGGGCGTGTTGCCGATACTCGGCCGGAACTTCACCGAGAACGAAAACCGGCCCCATGGCCCACGAGCTGCGCTGATTACTTACAGTCTTTGGCTCAGCCGTTTTCGTCTGGACCCAGGAGTGATCGGCAAACTAATGCGCATTGACGGAAATGCGACGGAGATTGTGGGAGTCTTGCCCAAGGATTTTGAGATGCCGCGACTGGAGTCTGCGGATCTGCTGTTGCCGCAGGCGCTCGATGTGGCCGCGGAACGCCACGCCGACCCCGGCCATCCCATGTGGGCCTTCGCCCGGCTCAAGCCGGGCGTGACCATCGAGCAGGCCAAAGCCGAATTGGAGCCATTGTTCGAGTACTCACTGCGATTGGCCCCCGCACCGTTCCGCAAGGAAGTGCATCTTCAAGTACGATCGCTGCGCGATCGCCAGATCCATGACGTTCGCCTGGCGGCGTGGCTTCTGCTCGGCCTCGTCGCAGGCGTTCTTCTTATCTCCTGCGCAAACGTGAGCAGCCTGTTGATCGCGCGGGGCGCCAGCCGGGAAAGAGAACTGGCCATTCGGTCCGCATTGGGAGCCGGCAGGATGAGGCTTATCCGGCAGGCGTTGACCGAGTCGTCTATCTTGTCTGCCGCCGGTGGAGTTGCCGGAGTCTTGTTCGCCATGCTATTGCTGCGGATATTCATTGCCCTGGCCCCGGATGGAATGCCTTTTCTGAGCAGGGCCCAGATCGATCTGCGCATCTTGGCCTTCGCTCTCGCAACCTCGCTGCTCTGCGCGATCTTCTTCGGGCTTTTGTCCGCGATGCGCGGGGCAGGTGCGGAAGCGCTTGCGGGCCGCACACGAACAACTACGCGTCATGCCCGGTTGCGGCGCTGGCTCGTCATTGCGCAAATCTCCGTGAGCATGGTTCTTCTCGCGGTCAGTGCGCTACTGACGCGCAGTTTCTGGAACATCGAGAAGCAGAGCCTGGGAATGAATTCCGAAAACATCGTCACTGCCGCCATCTCCCTGGGCCAAACCTCCTACCCTACACCGCAAACCCAGATGGCGTTCTTCCAGCAGTTAGAACGAAATCTGCGCTACGGGCCCGGCATCGAGGCATTCGCAATTAGCGACTCTTTGCCGCCGGGCGGATATCACGATGATCAGGTCTATGCCTCGCTGCGGGTCGAGGGCAGACCCGCCTTGTCCTCTGGAACCGGCGGTACGGTCGCATCGCGATGGGTCACGCCCGAATACTTTCGAGCCCTCCAGATTCCGGTCGTGCAGGGGCAGAGTTTTACTTCTGAGGAACTCACATCGAAGGACCATTTCGTGGTTCTGAGCACATCGTTAGCGGGTCGGCTGTTCCGAGGAGAGAATCCGATCGGGCAGCATCTGCACATCCATAACGGTGGGTCTGCCGCGAACGATCCCGCTTATACCGTGGTCGGCGTTGCCGCGGACGTAAAAAATGGCGGCCTCGCCGGCGGCGAGGAGCCTGAGTACTATCGGCTGCGGCGTCAGAACGCACTGGACTGGGATCGTAGCTCGATTCTGATTCTCAAAACAACGCTGCCGTCAGGCACTATCGAATCATGGGTTCGTTCGCAAGTCGCGGCGCTCGACCCGACAGTGCCCGTTGACATCAAGACCCTCTCCGAAAGAGTTGGCAAAATGGCCGATCAGCCCCGCTTCGAAACGCTACTGGTTGGGTTCTTTGCCTGCGCGGGACTTCTTCTGGCTGTGATTGGGCTCTACGGAGTGATCTCCTTTTTTGTCGTTCAACGCACTCAGGAGATCGGAATTCGCATGGCGGTGGGAGCATCCCGTGCCGACATTTTGAGACTTGTGCTGGCCAGCGCCCTACGGCTGATCGTGCCGGGAGTTTTTCTCGGATTGCTGCTTGCCTTAGCGCTTTCCCGTGTGTTGTCAAGCTTGTTATTCAACGTCGCGCCGCACGATCCCGTGGCCTTCGCCGCCGTGACAGGTCTATTGATCCTGGTTGCGGTGCTTGCATCCCTGATTCCAGGAAGCTCCGCGACTCGCGTGAATCCGACGGTTGCCCTGCGATGCGATTGAAAAATGCGATAAACATCGCGAAAAACCTGCCGGGCGCCCAGTCTGGGGCGGGATCGCTCGCAAGAATCCCGTTTCCGGACCCGTATGCGTCAAACCTGGTGCACGCAGGCTCCGCGGGAAGTGGTATCCATGCCATCTCTTAACAAACCTGCGCTACAATCTCCCCAGCCGGCTCCCGAAATCGTTCCGACCCCACGGAGACAACCATGCCGACCGAAAAATCCCACCCCTCCACTCATCCTGCGCAGCAAGCTCACAGCGCGCGTGCTTCGGCCACAACCTACACGCTGGTCACCGAGCCCGACCAGGGTCTCGCCAAGATTTACAGCCTGATCGCGACCGCGAAGAAGTCCATCGACATGACGATGTACGAGCTCACCGACGTCACGGTGACGGACGCATTCGCTAAGG
>CAVXOO010000040.1:0-14340 GCA_963762945.1 uncultured Acidobacteriaceae bacterium
TTCAAAAACGCATTGCTCCATAAGGTACACATCGGCAAGTGTGCTGTTTCCTTCAACGGCGCATACGATATCCTCAAGTCCTGCTCATTTCAGGATTCACGCGATGCAATCAGCCGATGCCACACCGCTGCATATGATCGACATTTTGCGCAGGAAGCGCGACGGCCAGGCGCTCGACGAGCGCGAGATCCAGTTTGTGGCGCGGGGCGCAGCCGATGGGTCCGTACCCCTCGACCAGCTTGCGGCGTGGCTGATGGCGGCGTGGATTCGCGGGCTTTCGCGCGATGAAACCCGCGCACTGACCTTGGCTATGCGCGACTCGGGCGAGATGTTTCGGCCGGAGAATCTCGGCAAACGCACTGTCGATAAGCACTCCTCGGGCGGGGTCGGCGACAAGACGAGTTTTCTGGTGGCTCCGCTGGCGGCGGCCTGCGGCGTGGCTGTGCCCATGATCAGCGGGCGCGCGTTGGGCCACACCGGCGGAACACTGGATAAGCTGGAGGCGATTCCCGGCTACCGCACGGCGCTTACGCTGGCTGAGTTCGAGGCCGTGATTGCCCGTTGCGGCGCGTCGATCATTGGCCAGACTGATCAACTTGCGCCCGCCGATCGCAAACTTTATGCGTTGCGCGACCGCACGGGCACGGTTGAGAATCCGGGGCTGATCTGCGCGTCGATATTGAGCAAGAAATTAGCAGCGGGGCTCAATGGATTGGTGCTCGACGTGAAGACCGGTTCGGGCGCGTTCCTGCGCAAGCGGGCGGATGCGGAGTTTCTGGCGGCGTTGATGGTGGCGACGGCCGAGTCCGCGGGCACGCGAACGGTGGCTCTGTTGACCGACATGAGCCAGCCGCTGGGTCATGCGGCCGGAAATTTTATTGAACTTGTGGAGTGCGTGGAACTGTTGCGCGGCGCGCGGCTGGAGTGGAGTGAAGACCTGCGCGAGCTTTCACTCACTCTTGCCGGGTGGATGATCCACCTAGGCGGCAAAGCGGAGACGCCCGAGGCCGGCTACCGGCTGGCGGAGGCTGCGCTCGAGGACGGCTCGGCGCTCGGGGTCTTTATGAAAATGGTGGATGCGCAGGGCGGGGCTGTTTCAGTCTTCGACGATATGGAGGCGTTTCACAAGCCGGGCGCAGCCCTTGTTGTCGAAGCGTGGGAGAGTGGCTACGTGGCGGAGATGGATACGACGGCGTTGGGCTGGGCGGTGCAGCGTACCGGCGCAGGACGCGAAAAGGCCGGCGAGCCGGTCGATCCCCACGCGGGCATTCTCTTTCATGCGCGGCGCGGCGCGAGGGTGAAACGAGGACAGCTTTTTGCAACCATTTACGCAACCAGCGCGGAGATGCTCGCCGAACCGGCGGAGTTGATCCGGAAAGCGGTGGCGATTGCCCGGAGGCCGCCACGGGCGGTGAAATTGGTGGGAAGAATATTCACCCTCGAAAACGCAAAAGAGTTTCTCGCGGCGCATGGCGGTCGATAACGATCGAGGCGCGAGGTCAACACGAACTCACGGCTGCGCGAATCGCAGTTCGACAATGAGGGGCGGGGACTGGTCGAAGTCGCTATAGCGCACCCAGAGCGGCTTGACGGCGAAGTGAGTGAGGTCCGTCCAGGTAAGGCGTGAACTTCCGTCGGGCCACGCGGCAAAATACGCCTCCCGGTAATGTTCGAGCTCGGGGTCTGCGGGCTCGATGGCGATGCCCTCGTATTGCACCGTCTGCTCGCCGCCCCAACCCACGACAAACGAGCAGCGCGGTTGCGCGATGAGGTTGGCGTATTTGCGCGAGGACTTGACGGTATCGAAGACGATCTCGAGCGCGGGCGTGACGGCAATGCCCACCAGCGCCGATTGCGGGGAGCCGTTGGCCGCTACGCTCGAGAGGACGCCGTAGCGAAATCCGGAGATGAAATTGAAAACTGCAGCCTGATCCACGATCGGGGCCCTTGATATGAGGCACTATAGGGTGACACCCAAGCTGGATACGTTACATTAATCGATAGCAAAATCTGCAATTTTGGAGGGGCGCTTTGGGTCGATTTACCGGGGTACTGGGAATTCTGGCGGTTTTGCTGGCCGCGTGGCTGTTTTCGACCGACCGCAGGCGCATCCGCTGGCGCACCATTGCCTGGGGTCTGGGTTTGCAGATCACCTTTGCGTTTCTGGTGCTGCGTTCCGATTGGGGTACGCGCTTTATGACCTGGGCGGGCGCCGTGGTGACGCAGATGCTTTCGGCCACCGTAGCGGGCACGCAGATGGTTTTCGGCCAGCTTGGCCTGCCAAACGCCGGCGCCTTCGGCAACATGGTCGGCCCCGGCAAAGGCGCCATCTTTGCTTTTCAAACGCTCCCGACCATCATCTTTATCTCGGCGTTTTTCGCGGTACTCTATCACATCGGCGTGATGCAGCAGATCATTCGCGTGATGGCGTGGATCATGCTCAAGACCATGCGCATCTCGGGCGCGGAAAGCATGAACGTGGCGGCATCGATTTTTATGGGGCAAACCGAAGCGCCGCTGACCATCAGGCCGTTTCTCGCCAAGGCCACGCGCAGCGAGTTGATGACGATCATGACCAGCGGCATGGCGCACGTTTCAGGCGGGATCATGGCCCTCTACATTGCCCAGGGCGTGGAAGCGCGGCATTTGCTGTCGGCCGTGATCATGACCGCACCGGGAACGATTCTGCTGGCGAAGATGCTGGTGCCTGAGACCGGGACGCCGGCAACCGAGGGGAAAGTCGTGATCCCCAAGGACGAAATGCATGCGGAAGAGAATCTGATCGGCGCCATCGGCCGGGGGACGATCGACGGCGGCAAGCTGGCGCTGAACGTGGCCATCATGCTGATCAGTTTCCTGGCGCTGGTGGCGCTCCTGGACATGATGCTGGGCTGGGTGCACGGCCTGATGTGGATGCACTGGGTTCCCGCGTCGCTCGGGCAGATTCTGGGCTTCGTGTTTGCGCCGGTGGCGTGGCTGATCGGCGTGCCCTGGCGCGATTGCGGGGCCATTGGGAATCTGCTGGGCACGCGCATGGCGCTCAACGAAGTGATTGCCTACATCGGGCTGGGCGCGCAAAGGGCGACGCTCTTGCCGCGCTCGTTTACGATTGCCACGTTTGCTCTCTGCGGCTTTGCCAATCTGAGTTCGATTGGCATTCAGGTGGGCGGCATCGGCGCGCTGGTGCCGGAGCGGCGCAACGATTTGGCGCGGCTGGGCGTGCGCGCCATGCTGGCGGGGACGATGGCGAATCTGATTTCGGCTTCGATTGCGGGGATTTTTCTGGGATAAGCGAAATGGACTGCGAAGACCGGGGTGTGATTGCCAGTTGCGCCGCGGCGTGGTAGTTTGGTTTGCACCGAGAGGCTTGCGGCAACGGCATCGTTCCTCCCCCAGCTTTCAGCGCCGCCGCAGAAGATTCTGGAAGTGCCTCTAAGCTGGGGAGCCTATATGCCACGGATCGTTCTGGCCGGCGGATTTCTTCTCGCGTTCACTGTTGTTTCCCTCACTTTCTCGCAAGATCAGGCGCCGTTTTGGCTGATTCGTCCTGAGTCGCCGCTGGCTCCGGGTGAATATTCCCTGATGCTGGGAACGCAAAATCTCAATATTTATCCGTCTACTGTCACGGCGGCTGCCGCCGGCCCAGCGGGGGCGAAATGATGTCACGATGGCGGAGCGGCGAACAGCCTGGCGCGGCTGGGCGTGCGCGCCATGCTGGCCGGGAAGGTGGCGAATCTGATTCCGGCGTCGATCGCGGGGATTTTTCTGGGGTAAGAGGAGGAAGCGATATGTCTATGCGGCGCACGATCCTGATGGCGACCACGATCCTGATTGCGACATTGATGGTTGCAGCGTGGGCTGCAAAAGGCCAGGCTCCTGCCGGTCAAGGCGGAGATCCAGCAGGTGCGATCCTGGGACCTCCCTCGATTGAATCGCCTATCGTTCGGTTTGCACCCACCGTGGCAAAGGAGATGGTTAAGGGCTTGAATATTGCGAATTGGCCGATCGACCTTGAAAAGACCGACCTGATTGCGGCAGAGGAACATTTTGGAGGAACGATTGGAAGCCGCGGCGATGCGGGCGATGCGCTGGCATGGCTCTGCTTGTATCGGCACGACACGGGAGGTTCGTGGGTGCTTTGGCTGGAGAGCTCGGAAATCGATGGTGCAACGATTGGCGGCTTCCAATGGCAGCAGCTGGACGACGACTCCGTCGCGGAAGGTCGATGCCAGCGGGTGAAGGGGGAGAATGTTTCGTTTAATCCGCCGCGGGCTCTTCGCCTTGGCATGAAAGAGGCCGAGGTAGTGAAGGAATTAGGGCAACCGTCGATGCGTAAAGGCGAGACTGCGGTTTACGAACACGAGCACAATATCACGATCCATTCCGAGCCTTATTCGGTAACTAATATCGTCACGATCACCTACCAGAACGGCCGGGTATGGGCGGTTGCGGTGACGCACTCGACGGTTTCCTGACGGGGAGCGCGGAATCCTGGGCGGAGGTGCGTGAGGCGCCGGATGGCGGGCTTTGCCACGCGGCTTATCCCGGATAGGCGCCGGTGATGTAGCCTTCGAGGGCCTGGATGGGCGCTTTCCGCCGATCTTGACACGCGTGCCAAATGGCGCAACAATTATGCCAGGTGGCAGAGATGAGCGTTGCGGAGATCGTGGCGGTGCTGGGCGGAAGAAAAACCTTCAAGCATGTGGTGCGCAGCACGGACGATCTGGCGCAACAGGTGCGTTTCGGTCTTCCCGCCTCGACCGTGGAATTGCTTGCAGGCACGCTCTGCTTGCACAGGAGCAAGGTGGCCGAACGGCTGAATATTCCTTCGCGCACGCTGAGCCGGCGGCTGGCGGCGAAATCGCGGCTGACGCACGACGAGTCGGACCGGGCGATGCGCATGGCTCGCGTGGTGGCTCTGGCGAAGGAAGTCCTGGGATCGGATGAGAAAGCCTCGCATTGGATGAGCAACCCGAACCGGGCGCTGGGGGGCAAGAAGCCATTCGACCAACTCGATACCGAGCCGGGCGTGCGCTCGGTAGAAGAGGTCCTCAACCGGATCGCTTACGGGATGTATAGCTGATGCACGTTTGGAGGCTCTTCCGGAGACGCTTCCTCAGTACGTCATTCACTGGCGCGGGCGGAATGTACGTGGCGAGCCGGTGGAATCATCTGGAGGTCGCAATGGTGTACACTGCCACCTCGCGAGCGCTGGCGGCACTGGAGTTCTTCATCAATCTCGAAGCGAATGAAGCGCCGGACGATTTGCTGATGGCCGAGGCTGCGGTTCCTGACGAGTTGATCGAGGCGCTCGATCTCAAGCAACTGCCGCGGAACTGGCGCAGCCTCAATAACGAGCGCTGCCGCGACATCGGTTCGGAGTGGGCTCGAAGTCTGCGGTCGCTGGCGCTGAAGGTTCCTTCAGTCGTAGTCGATGGGGACTGGAATGTGCTGCTGAACCCGAAGCATCCCGAGTTCGCCAGGGTCGCAATTGGTCCCGTGAAGCCTTTCCGATTTGACGAGAGGCTGTTTCGGTAGGTTTATCCCGGATATGCGCCGGTAATGTAGCCTTCCAGAGCCTGGATGGCGTGCTCCTGGCCGCTGATGATCCACTTGACCATGTCGCCGATGGAGACGATGCCGACCACGCGATCGTTTTCGATGACGGGAAGATGGCGGAAGTGGCCGTTGGTCATCAGGTTCATGCATTCGTCGACGGTTTGTTGCGCGGTTACGGAAACCACGGGGCTGGTCATGATTTCGCGCACTTTGGTTGCCTTGGACTGGTGGCCCTGGAGAATGCCGCGGCGCGCATAGTCGCGCTCGGAGAAGATGCCCACCAGCTTTTCGCCGGACATGACCATCAGTGCACCGACGTCGTACTCAGCCATCAGGGCCAGGGCTTCGTGCACCGTTTGCTCGGGCGCAACGGGCAGGATTTTGTTGAAGCTCTTGTGTTTCAGCACCTGGTCAACGGTGTCGGTAACCTTCATCGCGTCCTCCGTGGGCCTTCGCCGGGGAATTGCCGGGGTGGCAGGTTTTTGCCGGGGCCATTGCCGCCGTGGAAAAAAAGTATACGCTGGATTGCATTCCCTTGTCGTAGGTTTATTGCGAGCGGATCAGGGAGGACGGGGCCCAGATTTTCGAGCGGCCCTCCGGGACGCCCGGTGCGCGGCGCGCATCTTCCCAGGACGTCGTCTGCTCGCCACGGCGAGCAGGCTCCCGCCTGGGCTATTTTCGATCCGTCCCTCCGGGACGCGGTAACAATCGCTCACGCGGATTGAGGGCCGACGCTGGCGCGCAAACGCCGGACGCGATAGACGATGGTGAGGAGGGTGACGGTTCCGCAGGTCAAAAAACTTGCGCCGAGGCCGACGATCAGGGAGTTGTCGTGCTCGTAGACGCCGTGAACCACGCCGATGACCTGCAAAATGCAGAAACCGCCGAAGGTGACCAGCGAAACGCCCTCATCGCTCTTTTTGCGCCAGACGGCAAGCGCCTGAGGCACAAACAAGGCGGCATTGCCCAAGAGGGCCAGTCCAAAGACGTAGGTGACAATTTCTCTCATTCTCGATCGACCTCCGCGGAGCGCTTCTCTTGATGATCGCAGACGTGCGGGGAGCGAGGGAGCGGAAGAGCAGGGGGCAAGGGAGCAAGGGAGCAAGGGAGCGAGGGAGCAGGGGAGCAAGCCGGCGACGATTTTGGGGCGCGCAATCAATCTGCGAAGCGGGCGAGGCTGCGGGCGCGGGCCTTTGCGGCTTCGTCTTCGCGGTTGCGGGGCGATGTGGTGGTTTCAAGGTGGGCGAGAAGTCGCGCGGAAGCGGCGGCGATTTCGTCGATGGCTTGGGCGAAAGCTGCTTCGTTGGCCTTCGAGGGCTTGTTGAATCCGCTGATTTTTCGCACGAACTGCAGCGCCGCGCCGCGAATTTCATCGGGCGTGGCGGGGGGATCGAAATTGAAGAGCATTTTGATGTTGCGGCACATGGGCAACCTCGTGTGGGTGGCAATCGGCAGTGGCCGTACTGCTACTCCGATGATCGCAGATGGGCGCAATCCGGTGAGGAAGCGGCGCAAAAGTGATCCCACCGTAGTGTGGTGTCTCCAAAGTTCGTGGCATAAGTCGCAAAGAGCAACCGCAGATCTTTCGACTCCGTCCGCCGCGGCGGACTCCGCTCAAGATGACAGCGCAACAACGAAACGAACTCCAGAGACACGACACTAGGGCCTGTTCAGCCTAGAACTGCAACTTTGCCGAGAACTGAATCTGGCGCGAGGGCGTGGAGGTTTGCGTGACGAGGCCGCCTGTGGGCGAGGCGATTGAGGTCGCCGACGCAAACGCGATCTCGTTGGGAGTGCGGAAATTGGCGTGATTGAGAATGTTGTAGAAGCCTGCGCGCAATTGCAGGTGGGTCTTCTCGAGCGCCGTGTCTTTGGCGGCCGAGAAATCGAAATCCGTGAGCCCCGGCCCCACCAGCGAATCGCGCGAGACCGTGCCGAAAAAGCCCGTTGCCGGCTGCACAAACGCGTTGGGATTGAACCACTCGGTGGCCGTGTGCGGATAGAGCTTGCCGGTGAACGAGGGATTCCAGTTGGGACGAATCGGGTTGCGGCTATCGCCGTTGCCGGTGGGGTTGTAACCGAGCTGCGGCGTGAACGGGAAGCCGGTTTGCGTGGTGAGAATGCCGCTCACCGACCAGCCGGTCGCAGCCGATTTCGCGAATCCCGCGCTGTTCGAGAAGAATGCATGATTCGGCCCTAGAGGCAGGGCCCAGTTCCCGGTCACTGTCGCGGCCTGCCGCAGGTCGCCCACCCCCGGACCCCAGTCGAGCTTTGGATTGAGAGGGAATTCGACGTAGCCGGGAGTGTTCAGGCTCTGCGCGCTGGTCCAGGTCGAGCCGTCGTCGAGATTCTTCGAATAGGTGTACGCCCCGCGCAGCGTGACGCCGCCGCCAAGCGAGGCACGCACGCTGGCTTCAAGCCCGTTGTACATTCCCACGCCCTCCGACACCCACGAGTTTGTTTTCGAGAAAATTGGATTCGCGTTCTCCGTGCCCGAGGGATAAAACGGCTGGCCCGATGCGGTGTAGCTCGGCACGGGCTCGTTCAGATCCTCCGACAGAATCTGGTGGTAGCTGTGCGAGCCCACATAGCCCACGGTCAGCGTGGTGCGCGGGGCCAGTTGCTGCTCGATGCGCAGGCGCCACTCGATGACCGCGGGCGTGTGCAGGTCGGTTTGCACCGTGTAGGGGTTCACCAACCCGCCCGCTGGGACATTCTGGCTGGTGCCGACGTTCAAGCTTGAGACGGCCACGTTTTTAATGGAACTCGCGGTGTTGAATGGCGGCGCCTGGTCGAGCCGGTAATCGAGCGCGTCGAGCAGGGTATGGTAAAGGCCCACGCCGCCGCGCAACGCCGTCTTGCCGCTTCCGAAGATATCCCACGCAAAACCCAGCCGCGGGTTGTAGAGGATCTTCGCGTTGTTCTCGAGCAGTGGAGAATTGCCGGTGAAGGGGGTTGACGACATCACGCCATCGACGATTGCGTAATTCGCCGCGCGGCCGTTCACTCCGTTCCATCCGTTGGTCGATTCCAGGCGCAGCCCGCCACGCAGTTCCAGCCGCCGCGTGGCCTTCCAGATGTCTTCGACAAAGTACGCCGACTCGAACGATCGCCATGCCATCTCGGAGGGTTGTGGAGTGACGGTAAAGCTCTGCACGGAGCCCTGAAGGAATGCCGTCAGGGTTGCGAAAGATGCTTGCCCATATTGGTTCTGGGCCAGAAAGTCATTGGACTCGATCTGCTGCCCCCATACTCCGGCTTCGAGCTGGTGCTTGCCGCGCGACCAGAAAACGTGGTCCTCGAAGGTGAACAGATTGCGTGCCGCCCAGGTGTTTGCGCCCACATTGTTGCCGGCCGGCGTCAGTTGCGAGATGCCGTTCGAAGCCGTACTGCCGCTGATAATGATCGAGCCCACCGGACGGCCGGCCACCCACCCCGGCAAGCCGAGGTTGTTGAACGCGAAGTTCGAAAATGTTGCCCGCGAAAAACCGATGCGCGCCGTGTTCAGGATCGACGATGAGAAACATGCTGCTCCTGAATGCTGGCCACCTGCGCGCGCAGGCTCTGGTTCACCTGGCTGATGGGGTTTTGCGTGGTGCCCAGATTGTCGCTGTCGTCCACGGTGTAGACGCCGAAGAGCAGATCTTTGCCGCTGAGGTTGTCGTCGAGGCGCGTCGAGCCGAAGTCCTCGCGTGTGTGTTGCGGGGGAGTGCCATAAGCCTGCGCCAGCCCCGTGATGACGCCGTTCGAGAGCAGCTCGGGTGCGTTCGGCGCGGGAAAGAGATCGAGCAGCGGGCCAACGCCCGCCGCGATGCCCACATTTTGCTCAACGCCCGAGTTATTGGGCAGATAAGCCAGCCGCGCCTCGGCGTCGGGAACGATGGCCACGGTGGTCTGTTGAGAATTGAGCTGGAAGCCTTCGAAGCTCGAGAAGAAGAGCAGCTTGCTCGGCTTGAGCGGCCCGCCCAGCGATGCGCCGAACTGGTTGCGCTGATATTCGGGCGCGCCGCCCTGGTCAAAGTAGTTGCGCGTGTTCAGATGGTTGTTGCGGAAGTACTCGAAGAGATCGCCGTGCCATTGATTGGCGCCCGAAGCGGTGACGATGCTGATCTGGCCGCCGTCGCGTTTGCCGTAATTCGCGCCATAGGAGTCGGTGACGACGTTGAGGGCGTCGATCGAATCCGAGCCGAGCAGCAGCCCGCTGAGCCCGCCCGGCAGCACGGTGGTTGCCGCCATTCCGGTGTACTCGATGCCATTGAGCAGGAAGAGATTGTCCTGCGGCCGCCGGCCTACCACTGTGTACTGGCTGCCCAGGCCCGCGCTCGAAGTCCCCGAGCCTCCTAACCGCTCGCTCGAGTAACTGGTCGTCGCCGGATTGACGGTAATCAACTGGCCGTAGCCCTGCCCCGCAAAGGGGAGATCCTTGATCTGCCCCTCACCCACCACGCCGGCCTGTTGATGCGTTGTGGTATTCACGGCGGTTGGCGGTGCGCCTGCGACCGCCGATCCTGGTGCGAATTCGAGTTCGACTGCCTGGCCAGCGTTCAAGACCACGCCGTCGCGCACGCTCGGAGCAAGGTCCTTGGCCGCGACCGTCACCACATAGCGCCCCACCGGAAGGGAAGGCGCGGAGAATCTCCCATCCCTGCCCGTCGTGAGGGTTCGCGTTAGTCCCGTTTGCAGATTCCGCACTGTGACTGTGGCTCCGGCGACCGTTGCACCGCTCGAGTCGTGGACCGTACCGGCGATGGTACCGCCTACAATTTGCGCTCCGGACGGAATTGCGCCGGCGGCTGCGATGGCCGCCATGAAAACTAGTAGGGTGCGAAGAAATTTTTTCTGAATAAACACGGTTGCCTCGTGATGGGATTGGCCAGGGCCGCTCATGTGGGCTCTGGGGAAGTGCGCTCCGCATAGCGAAATCGCGTGCGCGGGCGATCGAGATGAAAGGGAATTGGGGAATTTGCTAACGGATGCAACAACAGCGGCGACAACAGCCGCTGGCCGGCCAGGAGGCAGGCGCGAAGGGCCGCGAATGGGAGTGAGAGGTCATAGTGAAGCTTGCCGCAGGGGCTAAAGCCCCCGCTTATTTTGCTGCGTTTGCGGCACGACTAAAGTCGTGCCCTGACACTTCGTGCTTTACGACGCATTTTTCAGTACGACTACGAAGTCGTGCCGTGACACTTCGTGCTTTACGACGCATTTTTCAGTACGACTACGAAGTCGTGCCGTGACACTTCGTGCTTTGCAACGCATTCTTCAGCACGCTGCGAAGTCGTGCCGTTTCACTTCGTGCTTTACGGCGCATCTTTCAGTACGCTGCGAATACGTGCCATTTTCTTGGAACTTCCGGCGAGCGAACTTCTGCTCTCGACGGGGCTCAGGATGACAGTTTCGTTGTGGTGCGAACTTTTGACTCACCACACCAGGCCCAGAAACAGGAAAGCCGCGCCAGCTACTGAGCTGTTACGCGGCCTTGAGTTTTTTGAACTCTGGAATGAGCTTACGCACAAGGCCGGTGTGACGTGCAACGACACATCTGACTCACCGGCGATGTGAACTCAAACTTCATTCTTATCACGATACCGGGGGAGGCGAATTTGGTCAAATCAGGTCCGAATTGCCTTGGCGTCGCGCGCGGGCGAGGCGACGCCCGCCGAGAGCGCCTCCGGCGGCGGCGAAGAGCGTGAGCAGAAACGAGGCGAAGGCGAAATTGGCAACCACGAATCCGGAATGGCCTTCGGGCGAGAGCATCCAATTCTGTTGTTGCATTTCCTGAGCCTGGATCTCGGCCTGACCAGGCACTCCGGCCCACGCGGCGAATCGCTCGGAAAACTGCGCGTCAACGCCGACAAAATCTTTCCACTCCGCGTCGATCTGGCTTCCCTGATGGAGAACGTAGCGCCTGGCGCAGAGCTCGCAGCCGCTGATGGTAAACGCCAATGCGCCGGCGAGCAGGCCGCAAACCAATCCGATGCGCGCACCGGCGCCGACGGTGATCCATACCGGTCCCTGGGCCGGGCGCTGGCGGCGCGAGTAAAGCGCGACTGCCCAGGCGGCGGCCGCACCCATCAAAATGAGCCCGAAGACACCCGCCGGCGAAAGTGTGGAAGAGATAATTCCGGCGGGAATCGCCAAGGGGAGGATGGATTGAGCGGCGGAGCGCCAATCCACCGTATTGGCATCGCGCACTGCCTCGTCCCAGCGATCGTGTTGGCCGGTATCGGTGGAGTTTTCGGCAGAATAGACGAGCTGCGGCAGACCGCAAGCCGGGCAATAGCGATTCCCAACCTGCACGGTCTCATGACAGCGGCTGCACGTCAACTCCATACCCAAAGCCTATCGCATTCGAGTGCGGCGCGGATACCCGCACGGCGATCAGGCGGCGCGAGAGATCGCACTGCCCGATGAGGCCGGCGCGGCGGCGGGCGGAGATCCTGTCAGGATCGTGGCATCAGCGGCAATCTCTGCGTCTCTGCCGCTCGCGACGCAAGATGCGCGTGGTGCTCTTCGCGGGCGCGCTGCGCTTCCGCCTCGCGGCGAATCCTGCCGATCTTCAACATGCTCACGTAAAAACGCGCACGGCAGTAGCGGCAACGCACGGGGAGACGCAGGACCAAGAGACAGGCCATATCCGTCCACCGCAAATGCGCGGGACGCAAATTCCTGTCGCCGCATCGATGGCAATGAAAGGTCACTGTGGTTTTATGCTCCTTGGGACGTTCTTTGGGGGAATCGGAGCCCAATGGGACCATGGTAACCCGAAAACCATCAGGAATCCGTATAAAACCGGATGAATGCGTTGCCGGGCGCGGGCCCGAAAGGGCGCAAGCGATTGAATTGGAAAGGCGCGTAAGGAGTTATCGATCCGGCCCTCAAATCGTGTCAAGCTCTCCCACCCATTCCGCACGCCCGCTCATCGCGATGAAATTGCGATGAACGGGGCACAGTCTCCAATGCTGTCGTGGATGAGGCACCCAAGCCTCAGTATTTACGGGCCGGATCAATAGGCGGCGGAGCGCGTTAGTTGGAAGGCCCGGCGAAGCGCAGCTTTTCGTCAACAATCCTCACGGCCTCCGCGACTACCTCGTCGAGGGTGAGATTTGTGGAATCCAGAAGCACGGAATCGGCGGCGGGCTTGAGCGGCGAATCGGCGCGGTTGCGATCGCGTTCGTCGCGGGCGCGCAGATCGCGAACGATCTCCTCGGGTGGAGGCAGAGGCGCGGCGCTCTTTCGGTCCGGCGAGCCCAACTGGCCCAACTGGTCGTAGCGGCGCTGGCCGCGCACTTCGGGCGCGGCATCGAGAAAGATTTTGACCGCGGCGTGGGGAAAGACGACGGTTCCGATGTCGCGGCCTTCCATCACGATGCCGCCCTCAGCGCCAAGTTGCTGCTGCAGACGGACCATCCAGGCGCGAATCTTAGGGAAAACGCTGACGCGCGATGCGGCTTCAGTGACGGCAGGGTTGCGAATCAGGCCGGTGACGTCTTCGCCGTCGAGCAGGACGCGGTTTTCTTCCTGGCCGGGCTCAAGCCGGATGGAAGTTTCGGCGGCCAGCGCTTCGAGTCCGCTACTCTGATCCAATGCCAGTGCGGCACGCAGCGCCTTGAGGGCGAAGGCGCGATACATGGCGCCGGTTTCAAGATTGAGCAGGCCGAAGTGGCGCGCCAACTCGCGGGCGATGGTGCTCTTGCCCGCCCCCGCGGGCCCGTCGATGGCGACGATGAATCTGCCTGCGGGATTAGGAGACTGGTTGCGGTTCTCGTCCTCGCTCATCCGCGCTTCCGATCACCCACGCTTTTTTGCCCGCTGCTTGGAGGGAGCGGTGAATCCATAGCGGGTTCTGTTGCCGGTTTTTGCGGATGCGGTGAGGGTAGGTTTGCGGCGCGAGCGCGCGTCGGTGCGGACGTCTTTTCTGGCGATGGCCGAGCGGCGAGAGGGCGACGAAGATTTTGCCGCCGGTTTGCCGGCGCTGCTGTGGCCGCTGCGCGGACCCCTTGCGGCAGCGGGCTTGGCCTTGCGCAAATCGTTGCCGGTTGAAAAAGCGCCGCTTTGCTTGCTGTGACCGTTGCCACTGCCGTTGCCGTTTTTCGGCGTGCCATGCGCCCAGCGCACCGCGGAGCCGTGACGCGGGCTGCTGCTGGTTCTCGTCGCGGGACGGGTCGCCGGACGGGCCGCAGGGCGGTTCGCGCGACCGCGCGAGGCGCCTGACGCGGGCTTGTGTGTGTGTGCGTGAGCCGGCTTGCGGCTGAAGTGCGGCTGCGCGGGGCGCGGTTTTTCTTCGGCCTGGGCTGCAATTCGGGCCACCGTCTCAACCGGCTTGCGGATGACGATAGGCGCGACGGCCGGCGTGATCTTCGCTACCGGCGCAGGCATCTCGTTCTCGTAGGAGCGCAGGAATTCGCTCGAAGCCGGCATGGACGAGCTCGAATACGATCCGCCATAAATGGAAGCGGGAGCGGAAAACTCGGGCAGCGTGCCGGCCACGTAAAAATGCGGCGCATGGCCCATGGAAATGCTGTGCACCTGCCGCGTGGCGACCAGCCCGCGCAACACCTCGCGCACTTTGCTGCGCGCCGTAAGCGGGGCCAGGAACAACTCCACTTCTTCCATGGAGGCGGCGATGACGGCCTGCAGATAAATGGAGGCGAGCACGGAAATCGCGGTGACTTGCGACGTGGACGCACCCTCGGCGATGGCCTTTTGGAAACGCACCCGCAGCAGTTGCCATTGCGGCGCGCGGTTGGGCGCGGAGACCACAGGAATGATGCGCAGTTGCTG
>CAVXOO010000041.1:0-3592 GCA_963762945.1 uncultured Acidobacteriaceae bacterium
GGTTGAAATCGAAGGAGTCATCACCTACAGTGATCCGATCTGGAGTCAGCTATATCTCCAGGACCGCACCGCCGGGACTTACGTCAAATATGCCGGCTTACACCCGGAATTGCGGGTCGGCTTGCGTGTCCGCCTCACCGGCCTTTCGAATGCCGGCAACTACGCCCCCATCATTGTGGCGCCCAAGTTCGTTGTGGAGGGCCCCGGCCCGCTGCCCGTTCCCGTTCAGGCCGCCACCGACCTGGCCGCCGCGGGCCTGCTCGATTCCCAGTTCGTCAGCATCGAGGGCATCGTCCATCCCCTCAAGTTCGCCGAAGACCCTTACCATCCCATCTTCACCTTTGAACTCTACACATCGCTCGGCCAGGTTCACGTCTACGTCGCGCCGGGATTGCCGGACCTGCGCGAATCCCTGCCCATCGAAGACGCGCACGTCCGTATTCAGGGAGTCTTCAGCACTATCTACAACTCGCGCCGGCAGCTGGTGGGCTACCAGTTGCTGCTTGCGAATCTCGCAAACATCCAGGTTCTAGAACCCGCCGTCACCGATCCGTTCGCCATGGCGGCCACGCCCATTGGCTCGTTACTGCGCTTCTCCCCCGGCTCGCACTTTGGCCATCGGGTCAAAATAGCAGGCGCCGTCATCATGGCAGGAAACGACTTCGTCTACGTGCAGGACCACAGCGGCGGGGTCGAAGTGCGCGGCGATACGCGCTCCATTCATCTCGGTCAGCGCATCGAGGCCGTCGGTTATCCCACGCTGGTGGGCCGTTATTCCCCCGTCATGACCGACGCCGTCTTCCGCTCCCTGCCCGGCTCCGGCACTATCCAGCCCCAGGCAACCGCCGCCGATGCCATCCTCCACGGAAACTACAATTCGCAACTGGTCACTCTTGAGGGCCGCCTGCTGACTGCCGTCCCTGGTCCGGGCAGCATCAATCTTCTCCTGCAATCCGGCATTCACACGTTTACGGCCGAGCTCGATACTTCCAGCCAGACCACCGATCTGTCCGACTTGCGCGAAGGCAGCATTCTGCGCCTTACCGGCGTGGCCTCGGCCGAGATCGATTCAGATAAGGTTTACCGCGTGCTTGAGCCGAATCCCGTCGGCTTCAAGCTGCTGCTGCGCGTACCGCAGGATATTACGGTGATTCAGGCTGCGCCGTTCTGGACCTCGCAAAGAACTCTGGCCTTATTGCCGCTGCTCTCGCTGCTGATCGTGGCGATTCTGATTTGGGTCGGCGCGCTGCGGCGCCGGGTCGCCCGCCAAAGAGTTGCCCTCGATAAGGCGTCGCAGACAGCACACGCCATTTGCGACCTCTCTCGGGCCATGGAGGAGGTTTCGGCAGATCAGAAGTTCGACACCCAGGTTTCGGTGCGCGGCAGCGACGAAATCGCCGGCCTGGTGGTGGGATTCAACGCCATGCTCGCGCAGCTCCTGCAAAAGGACAACGCCCGGCGCGATGCCGAGGCGCGCCTCATCCACCAGGCCACCATCGACGAACTCACCGGCCTGCCCAATCGCCGTCTGCTCTCCGACCAACTGGTTCAGAGCATGGCGCGCGCGCGCCGCGAGCAAACTACCATCGGCCTTCTTTACGTTGACCTCGACGGTTTCAAGTTGGTCAATGACAGCTTTGGCCACGCCGCCGGCGACGAGTTGCTCATCGAGGTCGGCCAGCGCCTTCGCTCCCGCGTGCGCCAAGCCGATACTCTGGCGCGTATTGGCGGCGACGAATTCGCCGTGATTCTCCATCACATCGACTCCCGCGACGAAGCGCAGACGGTCGCCGAGTCCCTGCTGCGATCGCTCATCAAATCCTTTTACGTCGAGGGCCACGAAATCACCGTTGGGGCCAGCATCGGCATCAGCATCTTTCCCGACGCGGACAGCGGCAATGACGACCTGCTGCAGCAGGCCGACAGCGCCATGTACGCGGCTAAGCGCAACGGCAAAAATCAGATCGTGCACTTCAGCAACGATATTGGGGTTTCCGTCCGTGAGCGCCTTACCCTGGAAAACGAGCTGCGCCGCGCCATCTCCAACGGGGAAATACTGGTCCACTATCAGCCGGAATTCGATCTGGCCAGCGATACCATCGTGCGATTCGAGGCCCTGGCGCGCTGGACGCACCCCAATCTCGGCGTCATTCCACCCCTTAGCTTCATTCCCGTCGCCGAAGACTGCGGGCTGATTGTCGCGCTGGGCGCCTACGTAATGGAGCACGCATGCCGCGATGCCTTGAGCTGGCAGCAAGCAACAGATTCCCCGGTCCAGGTGGCCGTCAACGTTTCCAGCGTGCAATTTGCGTGCGACTCATTTGTTAACGACGTGATCGAGGTCCTGCTTCGCACCGGCCTGCCCGCCAACCTGCTGCAGATCGAGATCACCGAGTCGGCGACCCTCATCGGCATCGAGCGCGCCGCCGCCACTATGCGGCGTCTTAAGAAACTGGGCGTGAGCGTGGTCATGGACGACTTCGGCAGCGGCTACTCCTGCCTGAGCTATCTGCCCAAGCTTCCCTTCGACGCCCTCAAAATCGACCGCTCCTTCGTCGCCGAGCTGCCTGCCAGCAGCGAGACGCGGGCGCTCGTACAGTCCATCCTCACCCTCGGCCACAACCTGGGCATGAAGATCATCGTTGAGGGCATCGAAACCAGTGCCCAGCTGCAGCTGATGCGCCAGCTCGGCGGTGATGAAGCCCAGGGCTATCTCCTCGGCCGCCCCACCCCGGATCCAATTGCGGTCCTGCGCAGCCAGGCGCCGCAAGTGCGCACCGCGAAAAGTGCTTTGCCCATCGCATAACTCCACCGGCCCAGGCGATCGATGCCTGACGTGCCCTTCAACCGTTGGCGTCACGCGCAAAGAATGGCCGATGAGATTGAGCGAGCAGTAGGCAAGGCACCAGTTCTAGTCTCAGAAGCGAAATACCAAGCCTGAGTTCAGTTGGCAACTGCTCTGTGTGCCCGTAGTGGAGTTGGGGAATTGGGTGCGAAGCCAGTCGGCTTCAATGGCGCGCAAGGCGATGCGCCGCGTCATTCCAATGTTGAGTCCGCCGCCCAGCTTGAGGGCAAGGCTTTGGGAGCTGGCGACAAAGCCGGAACTGGCTGGAAAGTCGCTGTTGTATCCACTGGCGACACCCACCAACGCTTGTCCGTAGAGAGAGTATCGTGTATGCGCGGGCCGCCATGTGTACCGCAGCCCCGAGGTGCTTGTAACCAGATCGAGACTGACGCCGGAGGCCTGGATGTTACCCGCATGCCAACCGGAAAAATCGATAACGATGCCTAAAGCACGGTAGACCACAAAATGCATCTGCGCGCTTCCACCCTGCAACCAAAACGAGCCGCCGCCAACCGCATTCGATCTGGCCGCGCTATAGGCGAATGCGAAGTCGATCCGGGAAGGCGCGGCGGAAGGCGCTTTGGCTTCGCCCGGCGTCTGGGCAGTGAGCCCGGTGGCGGCGATGAACCATATCGCAGGTCCGATCAACAGCGTTTTGCAGAAAAAGGTGCGCATCAAGTAGTTCCTCATGGGCTATTGCACTTTGAGCGTGACGTTCGCAGTGTGCTGGATGCCGCCTGCAGTTGC
>CAVXOO010000042.1:0-3064 GCA_963762945.1 uncultured Acidobacteriaceae bacterium
AGAGAACCGCCGAAGCAATTGCCATTGCGAACTTTCGAAGATTAGCCACGATTACCTCCACGAGAGAAGGGTTGGGGATTTCGGATTTTCGGAACCGTTTGGGCGCAAATTACCCTGTGGCCGCCAAGCCTATTTGGTGCGGCTGCATCAGGTTCCGGGAATATCCAACGCAGAGTAGCGCACAAGATGGCATTGTGAGATCTTGTGGGCTTCGTCTAATTCCGGGGCAACTTGCTAGTGAAAAGGGAACTTACAATTGAGCGATCTGAGGAAGCCCTATAAGGGAAGACTTTACGCCGGGCTGGTCGAGATTAGTACGAAAGAGTTGAGGGCAAGGTAACTTTCCTCGGTCAAGCATCGAAACGACCCAAGGCTATCTTGCTGGCGGATACCTGATTCGCGCCCTCCGCCTATGAGGCGGAATAGTAGTCCAGCACTTTCGGTGAGTCAACAACTAATTTGTTGTTTTCAGGTGACTGAGGAGATAGCTTGGCAAGCATCTGTCTAAGTTAGACGACGTGATTTTAAAGCTCTCGCATAATGTTCGACACCTAAGGATGGAGTTCGGGAAGAATGAAACTATCTCAAAGTTAATTCATAGATTTCCATCATCTGGGTCTTGTCTTGCATCACCATAATGAACCGTTTCAGTGAATTCGAGAAAGGGATTTTCAGTGAACGTCGTCCGCTTTTATTAAGCGTCGGGCGTAACGCATTACTTTCGTAAGTGGTCGCCAAAGTTATCGGGGAAGATGAGCCGAATAGTATAGTCTCTTATCCAGACGATTTGTGGCCGATAAACTGCGGGAAACGATTACTTGCAATTGGCGCCGGCACACAGGTTCCGGCTGAAGAATGGAAGCACGTGGTTCTGAAAGCGATCGGCAACTGCGCTGGTGTGAGTGCCGTGATAGAGCTCGAAGCTATTCTCAATTCCGTAGCTCGAAAGAATTTCGTGGAACTTTTGCGTGTCGAAGCGCAGGCCGTCCTGATCGCCCACGTCTTCGGCAATGGCGCGATACTGCTTGAGATTGCCGATGTACTGATCGACGAAAGCGAGCGGAGCGTTGGCGTCGAATTTGGCCGACGATCTCGGCTGCGGATCGCCGTCCTTCGTGGGCAGGTCGAAGTAGAGCGGAGGATTTTGGGATCGGGAGCCCACGCGGCTGCCGTTGCGTACCCGGCGGAGTCGAAACCAGGCGATTGCGTGGCCAGGTCGGCCGGAGACTTGGCTGCGGCGGCCTTCTTTTCGCTGGCAAGAGCCCGCTCTTTCACTGTTCCGGAGGGCCGAATCCCCCGCGCTCATCGGCGACATGCAGCAAGGGCTCATGATGTAAAGCGCACCGAAGACATCGGGGTGCTTCATGCCGATGCGGCTGGCGCCGTAGCCGCCCATGGAGTGACCAACAAGTCCGCGGCTCTTTCGGTCGGGAATGGTCCGGTAGTGCGCATCGATATAAGCGACCAGATCGTGATAGATGAATTTCTCAAAGTCGCCGGTGGTCTGCGGAGCTCGAATACATCGATCCGAGATAGATGGTCTTCGAATCCGGCAGCACCACGATCATCTCTTGCGAGCCCTGGGCGAACGCGCCCTCGATGGTCTGCGGCACGTGGATCTCGTGGGTCCATTGATCGGCGCCAATGAAGTAGCCGTGCAGGGCGTACACCACCGGATAGCGGCGGTGCTTGTCCTGGTTGTAGCTGGGCGGCAGAAAGACAATGACGTCGCGGTCGGCGGGCTCGCCCTCAAGGTTGCCTTCAATGGCGGCTGAATGCACCTTGATGCGCTCGACGGTCACGGGTTTGGCGCCGGGAACCGGGGCCGGAACTTCAGTCTGCACCTGAGCGAAAGCCGGCACGGCAAGAAAGACGAGAGCGGATAAGGCCAGAAAACTTTTTGCGCCGATCATTTGGTGTTACTCCGATTGGTGGAGGATTTGTTCCCCCACCCTTTTCCGCAAGGATCACGGAAAAGGATGAGGGGCTGAGTCCGCATTGAATTGCCGGACGCAGGCCGCTATTTGGCGGCCTGCACCACGGGAAAGCGATAAACGTTGACGCTGATAGGCGCAACCGCGATTGTCCCCGGAACAGTTTCGATGGGGATCTGCTTGATTTCGACTTGCGGCGGCTGGCCCACGCGATCGGCGGCATCGAGAGTAGCGCCGGTCAACTGCCAAAGCGTGGACGGGCCTTCGAGCCGAGTGCCGCTCACATTCAAGTCGAACTTCTGCTCCGACTCCGTCGCATTCACCACGGAGAGAATAAGAAATTTCTTGTCGGGCGAGAGCGCGGCAAAGATGTCCAGCGGATAAGTGGAACTGCCGGAGCTGGTCTTCGGCTGGTCGCCTCCCGGCGGGAATCTCGGCGCCGGTTGCGGCGAATTGCCCGTGAGGGCGACCGGAATAGCGCCGACGAAATTATCGGCATACAGCTTGAAGGTGAGCCCGAGAACGTTCATGGTTGCAGACGTGCGGTTGAAATCGATGGTCGAGGTTCCCATGGTGTGCGCGGTCATGGTCAGCGAGTCGGTGTGCCGCAGCATCTCGTTGAAGATCATGCCGTAGGCGAGCGACTGCTTGAGTGTGACGGGGCGTCCAAAACCGCCGCCGAAATACGCATACTCGTCGATGGAGAGGAAAATCTTTTTGGCAACCATCTGCGGAAAGCGCTGCTGGTAGCCCTGCCATTCTTCGGCTTGGCCGTGCACGATGTCGGCCGGATAGCGCGCGAACTGGAGCAGCGTCTGATCGACCTTGACGTAGCCGTCGTCGGTCGGCGCGTCGATCGGAAGGTTCTTCATTTTCTCAACGTCCAGATGGCGTCCCGGCTGCGCGTACCAGTGCTGCGAGATGCCGTCGAAGTTACCCCAGCAGTCCTTCAGGAATCCGCCGGTCCAGTCGAACTCGCCGCCATAAAGCGGCCCCAGATTGCCGGCGTATTTTGCGCGCGTCGCGCCGGTAAGATACCAATCTTCGAGCATCAGGCCCGAGGCGATGAGCGTAATCGAAGGATCGACGGCGCGCATGGCTTTGGCAAATTCGTTGTGTTTGAAACGAAA
>CAVXOO010000043.1:0-10636 GCA_963762945.1 uncultured Acidobacteriaceae bacterium
CAGAGCGCTGTGCAAGAAATGCTCAAGCAGAACTCAGGGTGCGTAGTGACCATCAGCGCGGCGCTTGCCGATCGGCCCATCGCCGGGGAAAATGGCTCGATTTCAATGATGACAAAGGGTGGGTTGAATGCAGCAACCCAGAACCTCGCCGTCGAGTATCTAAGAAATGGCATTCGCTTTAATGCCGTGGCGCCCGGTGAAGTGGATACACCGATGCACCAGAATGACGCCGAAGACGCGACGCAGACGGTCGTGAAGAAAGCGACGGTAAAGGATATTGTCGATGCGGTTCTTTACCTGGTCGAGGCCGGTCATGTAAACGGAGAGATACTGCACGTGGATGGCGCCGCACCGGCTCGCCGCTTGTAACTTCAGGCCAGCCGGATGCATCGAAGATAAATAAGATCTTGACCAGACGCCGAACCCGACAGGTCAGATGGAGTTCAATTATGCGCTCGGATATTGTTCCCGGAGGCATCTTCCCCGACTACGAACTGCCCGATCACACGAGCAAAATGCGCAAGCTCAGCGAGCTGCAAGGCGATGACCCGCTCATCCTCACTTTGGCGCGCGGCCACTATTGCCCCAAGGAGCACCAGCAGCATTTGGAGCTCGCCGCATTCTATCCGAAGATCGCGGTTGCGTACACGCAAGTGGTCACGATCGCTACCGACGATCACCACACTCTGCAGGAATTCCGCGCGTCGGTCGGTGCCCAGTGGACTTTCCTTTCGGACCCGAGCCGAACCATTCAAAAGGATCTCGACATCCAGGAGTACACTGACCCTGAGCACGACCCCATGATCCCGCATACCCTCGTGCTCAAGCCCGGCCTCGTGATCTACAGCATCTATAACGGCTACTGGTTCTGGGGCCGGCCGTCGATCGCCGATCTTTGGCGCGATCTGCGCATTGTGACAAGCGAAATCCGGCCGGACTGGGATCTGAGTACTCCGGGCCTCCGTGAGGCATGGAATGCAGGAGACCACTCGCGTTTCCACGGTTGGAACAAGCGAGCCGCTGCTGGGAGTTGATACCCGAGGATGATAATCCATGTCAATGACTGAATCGGAGGTTCAGGCGGGAAATCCCCTCCCCATTGGGGGCGCTCACCAACAAGGAGACGGAGTCAATTTTGTGTTGTTCAGCCGTCACGCAGCCGGTGTTCGCCTGGAGTTCTATCAAAACCCAGGCGACTCCTCTCCGACCAGAACTATTGACTTAGATCCGGTCCGTCATCGCACGGGCGATGTCTGGCATGTATGGGTGCGAGGCGTCGCCGCTGGTCAACTCTACGGTTATCGCGTCGAGGGGCCATATCTACCCGAAGAGGGCCATCGCTTCAACCCGCATAAGTTGCTCTTGGACCCCTATGCAAGAGCAATTGCTCCGGTCGGGAATTGGGATTTTCTAGCGGCGCGCGGCTACGATTCATCGAACAGCCTGGCTGACTTGAGCTTTTCCACTCTTGATGACGCCGCCACCACGCCGAAATGCATCTTTACCCAGGACCATTTCGAATGGGGGATGGATTCGCCTCCAAAACATTCCGCGGCCGACACGGTCATCTACGAAACCCACGTTCGCGGTTTCACAATCCATCCGAGTTCGGGTGTGGCGCATCCCGGAACCTTCGCAGGCTTGACAGAAAAGATTCCCTATCTCCAGGACCTGGGAGTCACTGCCATTGAGCTGATGCCGGTTCTCGAATTCAACGAGAATGAATCGCAGCGAGTCAATCCAGTCACAGGAGAGAGACTCAAGAATTACTGGGGCTACAATCCGGTTGCCTACTTTGCTCCCAAGCGGTCCTACAGCTTTGCCGCATCGCATTTGCGGCAGACCGTGGAGTTCCGGGAAATGGTCAGGGCCTTTCACCGTGCCGGCATTGAAGTGATCCTGGACATGGTCCTGAACCACACGGCTGAGGGCGATGAACTGGGACCCACAATTTCACTGCGCGGCATTGATAACTCGATCTTCTATATGTTGCAGGAGAACGGGTGCCGATATTACAAGAATTTTTCCGGCGTAGGTAATACGCTCAACGCAAATCATCCCGTGGTGCGGGAGTTCGTCAGGAATGTGCTTCGTTACTGGGTTATGCACATGCACGTCGACGGATTTCGTTTCGATCTCGCTTCGATCCTGGGCCGGGATGAGCATGGAAACATTCTGCGCAATGCTCCGCTTCTTGAAGACATTGCGGAATATCCCATTCTGCGCGACGTAAAGATTATTGCGGAGGCGTGGGACGCGGGCGGCGCCTATCAAGTGGGATGTTTTTCCACCAGGCGATGGACGGAATGGAACGGCCGCTTTCGCGACGATGTGCGCCGCTTCTGGATTGGCGACGAAGGCACGAGCGGATCGTTCGCAAGCCGAATCTGTGGTAGCGCGGATTTGTACCAAGGTTCGGGCAAGGGGCCCGCGAGCAGCCTCAACTTTGTTACTTGTCACGACGGATTCACACTGAACGACTTGGTCAGTTACAAGCAAAAGCACAATGACGAAAATGGCGAATTCAACCACGATGGAAGCGATGCGAATTCGAGCGACAACTGCGGCGTTGAAGGGCCGAGCGAGGATCACGATGTCGAAGTCATGCGCAAGCGTCTGATCAAGGATATCCTGTTAACGCTGTTTGTCTCTCGCGGAGTTCCCATGTTACTCGGCGGCGATGAGTTTCGCCGAACCCAGCGCGGCAATAACAATGCATACTGTCAGGATAACGAAGTAAGCTGGTTCGACTGGAGCCTGCTCCAAAAGTACAAAGAGATCCACCGCTTCACCCGTGGAATGATCGCCTTTCGTCGGGCCCATCCCGTCTTGCGAAAGGAGAAGTTCTATACGGATGACGATATAAAGTGGTTCGCGCCAGACGGCGCCACTCCTCACTGGGCGAACCCGCGGCAGAATTCATTTGCGTGTCTGATTCTGGGGAAGATAGAAGCTGATTTGTTTCTCCTGTTTAACTCCGGCACGAATCCAGTCGATTTTTACCTCCCTGACTTGCCGGTCGGAAAGATCTGGCGTCTGGCGGTCGATACTTCCCGAACCACGCCCGATGATCTCTTCGACCCTGGGAAAGAGCTTTCCCTCCAGGGACAAATCGGTTTTCGTCTCGAACCCCGATCAAGTGCTATCCTCTTGACCGATGATGACAAGGTGCCGCATGACAATTAGCCCGAATGCCGGAAAGCCGGCCGACCCATCCATTCTTGTTAACGTCCCGAAGCTTGTCACTGCTTATTACGAGTTGCGGCCCGATCCGAGCGATCCCAGTCAGCGGGTCGCTTTTGGTACATCCGGCCATCGCGGATCTGCGTTCGACGTATCGTTCAATGAGTGGCACATCCTCGCCATCACGCAGGCGATTTGCGATTACCGCAAACTCCAGAAAATCGATGGGCCGCTGTTCCTGGGGATCGATACTCACGCTCTTTCAGAACCCGCATTTGCGAGCGCGTTGGAAGTGCTTGCGGCAAATAGCGTCGAAGTAATGATCTCCGAAGGCACACCATACACTCCCACTCCAGCCGTCTCCCACGCGATTCTGGTCTACAACCGCGCACGAAAGTCTGGACTTGCCGACGGCATCGTCATCACGCCGTCTCACAATCCTCCCGATGACGGGGGCTTTAAATACGACCCTCCGCATGGTGGACCGGCGGATTCGAGCGTGACTTCGTGGATTGAATCGAAAGCCAATGATTTTCTCGAGCGCGGCCTCGACGGTGTCAAGCGAACGCTATTTGCCAAAGCGCTCCGTGCACCCACAACGCACAAACACGATTTCTTGAGCGCCTATGTTGGCGATCTCGCCAATGTCGTTGATATGAATGCGGTGCGCGATGCCAAACTTAAACTTGGCGTCGATCCCCTCGGCGGAGCAGGCATCGATTATTGGCCGCGGATTGCCGAGCTGTACGGTCTCGATCTGACGATTGTCAACCGATCCGTAGATCCAACATTTCGCTTCATGACTGTGGATTGGGACGGAAAGATTCGCATGGACCCTTCCTCCACTTATGCGATGCAGAGACTTATCGCATTGAAGGATAAGTTCGATATTGCGTTTGCCAGCGATACCGATCATGACCGCCACGGTATCGTGACCAAAGGAAGCGGGCTGCTGCCTCCGAATCATTACCTCTCAGCCTGCATCAGTTACTTGTTCGCGAACCGGCCTAATTGGAGTAAGGACGTCGCCGCCGGCAAGACCGTAGTAAGCAGCAGCATGATCGATCGTGTCAGCGCTCACCTGGGTCGGCGGCTTTATGAAGTTCCCGTAGGCTTTAAGTGGTTTGTCGAGGGTTTGCTCGCCGGCCGCCTGGGCTTTGGCGGCGAGGAGAGCGCGGGTTCCTCCTTTCTACGGTGCGACGGCACCGTATGGACCACCGATAAAGACGGAATCATTCCTTGCTTACTCTCAGCAGAAATTACCGCGCGCTCGGGCAAAGATCCGGGCGAGATTTATCTCGAACTTACGCGCGAACTGGGATATCCCGTCTACGAACGCATCGACGCTCCCGCTACGCCCGAACAGAAAGCCGCTCTGGCAAGATTGTCATCGTCCGACATTCACGCCACGAAAGTTGCTGGTCAGCCAATTCAGAAGATTCTCACCACCGCTCCCGGAGACGGCAATCCGATTGGAGGCATCAAAGTGATTGCTCAGGATGGCTGGTTTGCGGCGCGTCCTTCGGGCACCGAAGAGATCTACAAGATATACGCCGAGAGCTTCCTCGGCCAGGACCATCTACGACAGATTCAGCAAGAAGCCCAGACCATTGTTTCGGAGACACTGGCTCACAGCGCATATGCAACCGGAGCCGATAAGTCCTAAAGACATAAGCGGTGACAGGAGTTTGGCCTATGAGTAGTTCGACATTCGATGATCGTCCGCTCGATAAAGGCGTGTCAGATGCTCTCACTGACTTAGCCCTGGACCTTAGATGGTCATTCAATCACTCGGCGGACCAGCTATGGGCGCGACTCGATCCCGAACTCTGGGAGCTGACCCACAATCCCTGGGTTCTACTCCAAACCGTCTCCAGGGAAAAACTGCAAAGCATTTCCTCCGATCCCGAGTTTCAAGAACTCGTTGCCGATCTCCACCGCGAGAAAATCCTCGCCGAAGGGCCGGAAGCGTGGTTTCAAAAGGCGCATCCGCGTTCGGGCGTGTCCACAATTGCGTATTTCTCAATGGAGTTCATGCTCAGTGAAGCGCTGCCGATTTATTCTGGCGGACTCGGCAACGTTGCTGGCGATCAGCTCAAAGCCGCGAGTAACCTGGGCGTCCCGGTCACGGGAATTGGTTTGCTCTACCAGCAAGGCTATTTTCGCCAGGAAATCGACGCCGAAGGCCACCAGCAAGCATTGTATCCATTTAATGATCCCGGCCAGCTTCCGATTCGTCCGGCTCGTGAACCGAACGGCGAATGGCTGCGCCTGGCCATCGCTTTGCCTGGATTCAGGTTGTGGATCAGAGTCTGGCAAGTCGAGGTGGGCCGGGTCAAATTGTATTTGCTCGATTCGAACGATCCGGCGAACCTTCCTTCCTTCCGCGGCATAACATCTGAGTTATACGGTGGTGGTCCGGAGTTACGTTTGAAACAGGAGTTAGTCCTCGGTATTGGAGGTTGGCGGCTGCTTCGGGCCCTGGGACTCGAGCCCGAAGTCTGTCATCTCAATGAAGGTCACGCCGCATTCGCCGTGCTCGAGCGGGCGCGTTCCAACATGGAATACAACGGCAAGCCATTCGACGTCGCGCTTGCCGTTACCCGTGCCGGCAACCTATTTACGACACATACTCCGGTCGAGGCGGGCTTTGATCGCTTTGCTCCCAGCCTGATCGACCGGTATCTCGGTAAGTATGCCGAGGAGAAGCTGTCGATTTCGCTCGATGAGCTTCTGGCGTTGGGGCGACGCGATCGCAATGACTCGTCCGAACCATTCAATATGGCGTATCTTGCGATCCGCGGTAGCGGCGCAGTCAACGGCGTCAGCAAGCTGCACGGTCAAGTAAGCCGGCGACTCTTCCAGCCACTCTTCCCCAGGTGGCCTGAAGCCGAGGTGCCGGTAACTTACGTGACCAACGGAGTGCACACGCCTACCTGGGACTCTGCTGAAGCCGACCGCCTGTGGGAGCAGTTCTGCGGGAAAAAATGCTGGCGCGGCACACTCTCGGACGCCGAAAACAATATTCGCGCAGTCAGCGATTCCGATCTCTGGCAGCTTCGCGCAAATAGCCGCAAAAATCTTGTTGAGTACGTCAGAAGACTTTACGGCCGTCAGTTAGCGACGCGGGGAGCGTCGCCAGAAGGCCTCGCGCTGGCCGCACTGATTCTCGATGACAAAATTCTGACGTTGGGATTTGCCCGTCGCTTTGCCACATACAAACGTCCAAATCTTCTCCTGCATGATCCGGCGCGGCTTCTCAGCATTCTTACGAATCAAGAGCGCCCAGTTCAACTCGTGCTTGCGGGCAAGGCGCATCCACAGGATGCCGAGGGGCAGGAAATGATCACGCGGTGGATCGAGTTTGCTCGCCGCCATGAAGTTCGATCCAGGGTGGTCTTCCTTTCGGATTACGATGTTCTTATGGCGGAGAATCTGGTTCAGGGCGTGGACGTCTGGGTCAACACCCCTCGACGGCCGTGGGAAGCGAGCGGCACAAGCGGTATGAAGGTGCTGGTGAACGGCGGGTTGAATCTTTCGGAACTCGATGGCTGGTGGGCTGAGGCGTATTCCCCTGAAGTGGGCTGGGCGATAGGAGATGGGCGCGAACATGGAGATGACCCTTCCTGGGACGCAACAGAGGCGGAAAGCATCTATACATTGCTCGAGAAAGAGGTGATCCCTGAATTCTACGCCCGCGACGACCACGGAATTCCGCGCAGCTGGGTTGCTCGCATACGCGAAAGTATGTCCCGCCTGACCCCGGTCTACTCGAGCAATCGCGTAGTCCGCCAATACACTGAAGAGCACTATCTTTCTGCGTCAGCAGCATTGCTTCAGCGCGCCGCGAATCAAGCTTCAGCAGGAGCCGAGCTCGTCGCCTGGCAGGCCGAACTGGCGAAGCATTGGTCAGCGCTGCGATTCGGTCCCGCGACCGTCGAGCAACAGGGCGAGCAATATCTATTTCACGTTCAGGCTTTTCTTGGAGAAATCGATCCCGATGCCGTCAGCGTCGAACTTTACGCGGAGGCGCAGAAAGACGGAAATCCGACCGCGCAAGTTATGACTCGTGGCGATCGCCCCATCGACCCGGCAAGCGCCTTCACTTACAGTGCTACTATTCCGTCGAATCGCCCGGCCGCTGACTATACACCGCGCCTCGTTCCGCGGCACAGAGGAGCATTCGTGCCGCTTGAGGCGCCTTTCATCCTTTGGCACGAAGCACCGTCCTGGAAGTAAGCTTCGAGATTCGCCGCTACGCCGTCGCGCAGCCGGATGCGCTAGAAGGCCCGGCTCCACGTCCTATAAGTTAAGCGTGGCGGCAGGAGCGGGACCGCCTCATGCGATCCCGCATCCTTCTAACTTCGGATGAATGCCAGCAGGTCTGCATTGATTACGTCGGCATGCGTGGTCATCATGCCATGAGGGTAGCCGGGGTAGATCTTGAGCGTACTGTTCTTGAGCAACTTCGCCTGCACCAGCGAAGCGTCTTTGTACGGGACGATTTGATCGTCGTCGCCCTGCATCACGAAGGTCGGCACTGTGATCGCTTTCAGATCGTCCGTCTGGTCTGTCTCTGAAAATGCTTTGATGCCTTCGTAGTGAGCGAGCGCGCCGCCGATCATCCCCTGGCGCCACCAGTTCTGGATAGTTCCTTGCGAGACCTTCGCGCCCGGCCTGTTGAAGCTGTAAAACGGACCTGAAGCCAAATCGACGTAAAACTGCGCCCGGTTCGCAGCCAACGCCTGGCGCAGTCCGTCGAACACCTCCATCGGTGTGCCGCCTGGGTTCTTTTCTGTCTTGAGCATAAGTGGAGGAACGGAGGACATCAGCACGGCCTTGGCCACGCGGCCTTGAGGCTGCCCGTATTGCGCAACGTACCGCGCCGCCTCACCGCCGCCCGTCGAATGGCCGATATGGATAGCATTCTTCAGCTTCAGATGCTCAGCCACTGCCGAGGCGTCTGCCGCGTAATGGTCCATGTCGTGGCCAGTGTCAGTCTGCGAGGAGCGGCCGTGCCCGCGCCTGTCGTGAGCAACCACGCGATAGCCGTTGGCAAGGAAAAACAGCATCTGATTGTCCCAGTCATCCGACGAAAGAGGCCAGCCATGATGAAACACGATAGGCTGTGCGCTCTTCGGACCCCAATCCTTAAAGAAAATCTGTGTGCCGTCCTTGGTTGTAATCATTGAGTTACCATCCTCTCTTGTGTTCAATTGTGAAATTCTTGAAGCCGTCATCGCGCGAAGTTCGGCACTCATCCCCGACTCGATGGTTCATAGACCTTTGCAACGCGATAAAAACTCCGCTGAAGTCGATGTCCCTTCCCTGACTTTAAGCGGCCGCGCGTTCCGTAGATCGGGATTTGTGCGGCGGTCCGACATATGGGAACGTCGCCAGCAGATCTTTGTGAGAACCCACGTTATCTCGCGTCACCTTTCCATTCGTGATCGTCGAAATGAAGATATCCATAACATCGTCGGAGAGTGCCCGGCCATTCTTCGGATAGGAAGCCGGTTGCTTCGGATCGTAAAAAAGTATGTCCGGCAGTAGAGTCTGAGCCACCCGCGTTGCTTGCTCTGGAGTATACCCACCCGTGTGCTCAAGCGAATGCGCGAAGACTGCAATGAAGCGCGCATCGTCCGCCGGCTCCGCCGCGAGATAATCAGCCTTTCTGCCGCCGGTAAGAAATACAGATTGCGAGGGGAGCGCCCCGCGGTCCGCCTGAACCCATTTGCCCCTGGCACCGTCCAGGGTGCGATGCCACAGTCCAACCTTGTTAGCGCCCAAAGCAGAATCTGGTGCTTCCAGCACGATGCTGCATACGTCCTTTTCGGCGAAGAAATCTGCCCCGGTAAACTGCAGATTGTTCACGGCGCCCAGCGTGTCGAAGAAAAACGGGTCGCTGCGCCAGCCGGCAAAGATACGGTAGTCCCCGGCCTGGGCTACCCTCGCTTCTTGTCCCGTAGAAACCGGCGCTCCTTCAATAAGCGTCTGCCCGTCATCGCCTGTTCCGGCGGCGAGCTTGCCTTCAGCACGGCGCAGCGTCGCAGTCTGTGCTCCGCCCTCGTGTGTCGAGAAGCGCACGCGGTACGCAATATCGGCGATGTTATCGCCGTTGGTGTCAATCTTGAGTTCATAGAGGGCCGTCGGCGCAAAGGGCTCGGCGGTCGTGGGACCGGACGGCTGCAGACCCTCAGAGGGATGCACGTTCATTATCAGGATTGACTTGCCAGGTTCCCCAGGCTTGGGAAAAGCATAAAGGTCAGTTAGATCGAGGCGGGCATCCCCGTGAGGAAACCCATAGTCCGGACCCGAGTAATGGTGAGACATAAATCGTATTCTCCTGTGAGCTGGATAACATAACCGGCGCTCTTGCCCGGTTTCTTTGAATATCAGTGTTGTGCCATGGGCTCGATCTTGCCTGGAACAACAAAATTGACTTCAGTTTTGTCGAGAGCCTGGTGATTCGCGTCCTCTAATTCAAGCGATACCTTGTGCGGACCGGGTGGAAGGCCCATCAGAATGACGGGATTTCCACTCGCATCCGCCCAAACCCACGGAGCATCGTCGAGTCGCACGTGAATGTGCCCAACGCGTGGCGATGCAGCCAGAGCACCGGGGCCGAAGACCGGCTCAAGATGAATGTTCTGCGCACAATATTGAATAATGGCCACTCCGCGCGAGGCGAGCGGCCCAGGCAGAGGAGGATCCGCAACGATCTTCGCCGGGGGTTCAACGGTCGTGAGTGGGATAACATGGGCCAGGCCGCAGTTATCGGTTACACTCTGCGCCGCCGCGCTCATTGCGAACAGCGCGAAAGCGGCCACAGATAAGAGAAGCCTACGTTTCAACCTTGAATGCTTCCGAATTGTCATCCTCGCTCCACTTGTGTTTTGATCTCACCCGAAAGCGAGATTTGCTCAATTCGACTGCCAATAAGCAGGCTGGTCCTTCTCGATGGGTTACTCTCTCCCGCAGTTAGCCGGCATCACATCGTCAGCACGACGAGAAACTCAGCCTTGCCGCTGATCATCCGCGCGTAGGCTTCCGCCGCCTGCTCCAGCGGGTAGGTCTCGATCATGGCGCGTACGCCGCGCAGTTCGGCAAAGCTGAGCGTGTCTTCCGAATCGGCCGGGGCCCCCGCAGCCCATCCCTGGATCGTCCTGCTGCCCATGATGAGCTGAACCGGCGTCACTTCGATCGGGTCAAAGGCTGCGCCGATCACCAGCAGCTTTCCATTCGGACCAAGGCCATCGATCAATTCAGACATCGCTTTCGAGCTAGGCGCCGTCGCCATAATCACTCTTGCACCGCCGAGCCTTTTGAGTTCCTCGGCTGCGTTCTTTGCGGTGCTGTCGATATACAAATCCGCCCCAAGCTTCTTCGCCAACGCTTCATTATGCGAGCCCCGCCCGACTGCAGTTACTCTGTATCCAAATTTGTTGGCGAA